>JAYTVY010000203.1:0-4620 GCA_043743755.1 Bryobacterales bacterium
GCAGCTCGGAGGTATTGTTCACAGCCGTATCGGACTCGCTGGTTTTGTAGCGCTCCAGCATGCGCTTCACGATGGGGTGCTCCGGATTGAGCTCCAGCACGCGCCGCTGCTTGGGAAGATCGGACTTCTCGCGGCGCAGCAGACGCTCGAACTGCGGGCTGTAATCGTGCTCGTCTACCACCAGGCAGGCTGGCGATGACGTGAGCCGGGTGGAAAGCCGCACTTCCTTGACATGCTCACTTAGCTGTTCGCGCATGCGCTCCAGGAGGCCCTTGTAATCCGCCTGCTTTTCCTTCAACTGCTCCTCGTCCGCGGGCTGGAAGATGCCGCGGCCCACCGATTTCAGTTTCTTCCCCTCGAATTCAGTGATGTATTGCGTCACCAGCTCATCCACCGGATCGGTGAGGAACACTACTTCATAACCCTTTTCGCGGGCAGCCTCGAGATGCGGCGAATTCTCGATGGCCTTGCGCGATTCGCCCGTCAGATAGAAAACCTCGGTCTGATCTTCTTTCATGCGGGCCACGTAGTCCTTCAGGGTGGTAAGCTTCTCGGGATCGTGCGAGGACTGAACCATCAACAGGCCGATAATCTTGTCCTTGTTGTCGGAATCCGATCCGATGCCCTCTTTGAGCGCGGCCCCGAACTCGCCCCAGAACTTCAAGTACTTCTCGGGTTCCTTCTCCTGCATCTCGCGCAGGCCATCCAGCGCCTTGCGCGTGAGCCAGCGGCGGATCTGCGTGATGTGCCGGTCCTGCTGCAGGCGCTGCCGGGAAATGTTCAGCGGCAAATCGGACGAATCCACCACGCCGCGGATCCAGCGCAGGTAACGCGGGACCAGATCTTCACAGCGCTCCATGATCATCACGCGGCGGCTGTAGAGTTTCAGCCCCATTTCCGGCGTGTGGAAATATAGATCGAAGGGCGCGTGCGCGGGTATGAAAAGCAAAGCCTCATATTCCTGCACGCCTTCGGCTTTGAGCGGAAGCACTTTCAGCGGCTCGGTCCAATCGTGCGCGAGGTGCTTGTAGAATTCGTGATAATCGCTATCGCTCACTTCCGATGCCGGACGGGTCCAGATCGGCTTCATGGAGTTGAGCGTCTTGTCTTCCAGCACTCTGGTCTTCACGCCATCGGGCTTGGGCTGACCCTCGGCGTCCTTTTCCACCTCTTCCCGCATTTCCTGGATCACGATGGGATAGGAGATGAAATCCGAATAGCGTTTGATCGTGCTTTCGATGCGCCAGGCGTCGGTGAAGTCCTCAATCCCTTCCTCATGGTTCACCGGCTTCAGGTGCAGCGTGATGGAAGTGCCGCGCTTGGGGCGTTCAGTTTCGCCCAGCGTGTAAGTTCCATCGCCGCTGGATTCCCAGCGAGTGGCGCCGGTCTCGCCCCCGCGCCGGGTCACCACGGTAACGCGGTCGGCCGCCATGAATGCCGAATAGAAGCCCACGCCGAACTGGCCGATCAGGTCCGCCATGGCTTCGGGCGAGCTGGCTTCGCGCGACTTGTCGCGCAGCTCGCGCGTACCCGATCGCGCGATGGTGCCGATGTGGTCCATCACTTCCTGGCGGTTCATGCCAATGCCATTGTCGGAGATGGTCAGAGTGCGGGCCACGGCATTCGGTTCTAGCCGGATTTCAAGCTTGTCGCCGTCTTCCAGCAGTTCTGGCCGCGTCAGCGATTCAAAGCGGAGACGGTCCAGAGCGTCGGATGCGTTGGAAATCAATTCGCGCAGAAATATCTCCTTGTTGGTGTACAAAGAGTGGATCATCAAATCCATCAACTGTTTGGTTTCAGCCTGGAAAGAGTGCGTTTCTAGCGTGGATGTCATGCTATACACAATGATAATGGCCGGATGGCGGCCCGATCAATCGACGGCCGGCTGGTCTGCTCTCCGCACGCCATTCGCGATCGAATATTGCGCGAAATAGTAGGTGGTCCAGACCAGGAACCCGCGCATTGGAACCCGTGTCTTGAACCGGTCAATCGCCAGCATTGAATCCGACGCGAAAAACAAGAACACACCCACTACCGGCCAACTGGTTGGAAAGCGCGCCAGCAGCGCACTGAGAACCATCGCCGTGATGGCGCAGATGTAGATCGCGACGGGAACGGCCAGCGTACCCAGGCCTGGAATCAGCCAGCAGGCGAACAGCGCCGCGTAACCTGCCGTCACAACCATTAGAGCGATCCGCGCCCCCGACGGAGCGAACGGCCGGGCCCGGTGGCGGATGAACACCGCCGTGTACAACACATGCGCCGAGAGAAAGGCGCCGAGACCGAACACGAATAGCCCGGGATCGAAGTCGAGCAGCACGTCGCCGATGGAGGATAGCAGCAGCGCCGTCCCCAGCAGCGGGGACGATTCCCGGTACGCCATCCACGCTAATGCCGCCACGGAAAATCCTTTGATGAACGCGCTTCCCGGATACGGCTGCCAGGTTTGAGTAAGCAGGTAGATCGCGCTCGCAGCCATGGAAGCGATTCGGAGCCGCACCGGCGATGGAGGCATCGTTCCAGCGTACTCCAGAGACCGCCGCTATAATGAATGTCTGCTCCGTAACGTGACCAGCGTCGTTCACCGGATTCTGGCGCGTTATCCCGCGGCGCCAGGCTTCCGCGACGTCGTCGTTTTATGGGGCATCCTGTTCTCCATTTTGCTGTTCTCCAACGCCATCGCCGCAAAATGGTTTCTGGGCGTCGGTGGTCCCCAGTACGGTCTGGAGTCCACCAATATCGCCAGATCGCTGTTGGAGCATGGCACTTTCAGCGATCCCTATCCGCCCGCGCGCACGGGCCCCACGGCCCACGTCGGGCCGCTGTATCCGCTGCTGTACGCAGCCATGATCCGGATCTTCGGCACCGGCGAAGTTTTCGGATGGGCTATCCGGCTGCTCACCTTGGCGGCGCTCGCCTTGCACTGGGCGCTGCTTCCGCTGGCGGCCTCACGACTGGGAATTCCCGCGTCCGTGGGGCTACTGGCGGCGCTGCTCGGATCTATTGTTGCCGTGCCCAACACGCTATATAACCAGGACGCCGCGTTTACCTGCGTGCTGTTGACGGCGTTAATTTGCCTCACGGCTCCCGGCCGCGACAGCATCTTGGGCTCGGCGCATGCAATTACCGCGGGGTTACTTTGGGGAGCGGTGTGTTTGATGAACCCCATCCTGTTGCCGGTATGGGCAGCATGGGCAATCATACTTTTTGTAAGGCTGGGCCCAAACCGCCGGCGAAATATTGCATTTCTTGCACTCGGGGTTCTGGTGATGGCGCCGTGGATGATTCGAAACCGTCTGGTGTTTGGTCATTTCGTTTTGATTCGAGGCAATCTGGGAACCGAGCTGGCGGCTTCCAACAGTGACTGCTCCAGCGCGTGGGCCACCGAAATGCAGCGCACGGGCTGCTACGCCCGCGTGCATCCCGCCGAATCTCCGGAGATGGCGAGCCGTGTGGCCGCTCTCGGAGAGTATCGCTTCAATCTGGAGCGGCAGAAGACGGCGCTGGCTTGGATCCGCGAACATCCCGCTCGATTCCTGACGCTTTCAGCCCAGCGGTTCAGACTGTTTTGGATGCCCTTGAACAGGACCTGGAACAAGGCGGCCCTTTACGATGAGCTGCTGATTTGCCTGTTTACGCTATTTTCCATTCCGGGAGCGGTTCTGCTGTGGCGAGAATACAGATTCGCCGCGCATCTGTTGCTCTCCGCGATGCTGCTTTTCAGCCTTCCCTATTTGATTTTCATGAACGTGCTGAGGTATCGCTTCCCAGTCTTGTGGATCAGCGTGTTATTGACAGCGCTTTTCCTGCACCGGCTGTTGCGCCCACCGGCGCCGGCGGGCGTCTCACCCGAACTATGACGTCTTTTTTCGCTTCCCGTTCGTCTTCTATTCTTGGGATGGATGTCGAGTTTGCGAATGCTCTTGCCGGTTATGCTGGCGGGCCTGTGTCAGGCGCAAGGGCAGATCGTAGTAGTTTCCGCGGCGAATTATCAGACCACGCTGGCCCCCGCGGCGATCGCGGCGTTGTTTGGATCGGGCCTGACCGGCGATACCGCTCAAGCCCAGCTTGATCCCGTTACGCACCAGTTGCCCACGACACTGGCGGGCGTGAGCATTCAAGCCGCCGGACTGGACGCACAGCTTTTGTATGTCTCACCTACGCAGATCAACTTCGTAATGCCGGCATCGCTCGCTTCCGGAACGGCCGATGTCGTGGTGCAGTCGAAGACCCTGGGGCTGACGTTCCGCGCTTCGGTGGAGGTGCGCAGCACGGCGCCGGGGCTGTTTTCGCGGAACTCCTCTGGCAGCGGACCGGGCGCGATTCTCAACGCGGTGACGTTCGCCCGCGATCCCTTCCCGGTCGAAACATCCGCCAACCTGGGCGACGATAAGCGCACCCGCCTCGCGATTTACGGCACTGGCATCCGGTATGCCGGCAATCCGTTTCTGGATCCCGCGGTAACCAACGTGGCGGGGGCCGTCAAGGTGCAGGCGCGCGACAGCGCGGGCAACATTTACGATCTTCCGGTTGAGTTCGCGGGCGCCGCGCCGGTGTATTTCGGCCTGGATCAGGTGAATGTGGTGTTGCCGCCGCAACTGGATGGCGCCGGTGTGGTTT
>JAYTVY010000204.1:0-5932 GCA_043743755.1 Bryobacterales bacterium
GACCAGCGTGGGCGATGCGCCTCGGCGGATCCAGGCATCCGAAATCGAGCCACCGATCAGCGATCCCGCCGCCACCAGAAAAAACGGCAGCGATCCCAGCAAAGCCATCCGTTGCGTGGAATACAATCGCTCCAGCTGCAAGTAACCCGGCAGCCAAGTCAGCAGGAAATACCATGCGTAGTTAGCGCAAAAAAGTGCCAGGAAACTGGCCCACGCGTCGCGCTTCGTGAGGATTTCGAGATAGCCGGGCCCCGCGGCTTTAGTGTGCGTGGATTCAGCGTGCAGTTTAGGCGCCGCAATCACCCAGGGGATCAACCACAGCATGCTGACCAGTCCCACGCCTAGAAAGAGCCAGCGCCAGCCGTAAAGACTCAGGATGGTTCCGCCCACCAGCAGCCCGAAGGCGGGCCCGAGTTTGGAGCCGGCGTCCACCAGAGCGTTAGCGATGCCGCGCTGCCGTTCGGGGAATGCGCTCGCGATGATTTTCGAATACGACGGGTATGCCACCGATTCGCTGATCCCCAGGAGCAAGCGCAACAAGAACAGCATTTCGAATCCGTGCACCAGGCCGGTACAAGCCGTGGCCAGAGACCACAGAAAATATCCCACGGCGTAAACCAACAGGACGTTGTAACGCTCCACCAGCCATCCGGCCACCAGCTGGCACACCGCATAGTCCAAAAAAAAGCGGAAAGGAGATAGCCGAGCTTGTCCGGTTGCAAGTGCAGCTCGGCGCTGAGCGTCACTCCGGCGACCCCCAGATTCCCACGGTCGATGTAGTTGATGCACACCGAAATCACCAGCAGTACGAGCACCACCCACCGAGGCGACATTCGGTGAGTGTAGCACCCCTGTCGCGGGACGAATTCCATTTCCGCAATGCTATAATTTATTTCCATCAGGCCGCGACCCAAATCGGACTCAGGAGGACACTTGAGCTGGCTTTTCTTGGTTTTTCGCTCGCACGCGGTTCGCGCCGCGGCCTTCCTGCTAACAGTGAGCGCATTCGCCCAGCCGCCTCTGATTTTTAACCGCGGGATATTCAATGCGGCAAGCTTCATGCCCGCCGGCATTCCCGCCGGCGCTATCGCGCGTGGATCAATCTTCTCCATCTTCGGCGCCCGCCTGGGGCCGGCTCAGCCTTCCAGCGCCAACGCGTTCCCGCTGGGTAATACGCTCAACGGCGTCGCTCTTAACGTCATCCAGGGATCCACCACGGTAAGCGCCATCCCGCTGTATGTGAGCGCCGCGCAGATTAACGCCATCATGCCATCCAATGCACCATTGGGTGCGGCCTCCATTCAGGTAGTGGTGAACGGATCCGCCGGCAATCTGCACCCCGTGCAAATCGCAAGCAGCGACTTCGGAGTTTTCACCGCGCTCGGAATCGGTATAGGGCCGGGCATCCTCCAGAATTTCATCGCAGCCGATAACCAGCCGATCAATTCGCCCACCATCACGGCGCAATTCGGCCAGGCGATCACGCTGTGGGGCACGGGCCTTGGACCTGTCACGGGCGGCGACAATGTCCAGCCCAAAGCCGGCAATCTGCCTGTACAGACCGAGGTGTTTGTGGGCGGCGTATCTGCGCCGTTGCTCTACAGCGGCCGCACTCCGTGTTGCGCCGGCGTCGATCAAATTGTATTCACGGTGCCTTCCAGCGCCCCATCGGGCTGCTGGGTGCCGGTGTATGTGCGCACAGGAGGAACCACGGTGAGCAACGTGGTCACCATGGCGATTCAGCCTGCGGGCGGCGCCTGCACAACGGATGTCCTGCCGCAGATCACGTCCGCGGTGGTGAAAGGAGGATCCTTCGGGGTCGCCCTTGTGGTACGCGGCACCACCCGGCATGACGTGGGCACGCTTGCACCCGTGGATGCTACCTCCGACTACCACGCTTCCTTCGCGTTCAATACCAAACCGGGACCGTTTCCATTTAACCCGGCCATTGCCTTCCCGCCCTCCGGAACGTGCACTGCTTATACGCTGCAAGGCGACATGCTGAACGGCGACCCGCTCCCCGCCGAATTGCCGACCGTGCCGCCGCTGGACATGGGCGCTCCTTTGGTGCTGACTGGGCCGCGCGGAACCACCACCTTAAATTCCACTTTCCTTGGCCTGCTGAATGCGAGGGTTGGTTTTCTGGGCGGATCCATCTCCAACAACATACTGCCGAGTTCGCTGATTCTCGAGCCCGGCTCCTACACAATCGCCGGCGCCGGCGGCCTGGATGTCGGACCTTTTTCAACTAGCTTCAGCATTCCTCAGCCGCTGGTCTGGACCAATCGCAATCAGCTTACAGTCATTAACCGGACGCAGCCTCTGACTCTATCGTGGTCCGGAGGCGATAGCGGGCAAGTGGTAGTGATCGTCGGATATGGAGAAGATCTGCCCACCAACTCCAGCGCGGCTTTCGCGTGTATCGCTCCGCCGGGCGCCACCAGTTTTACGGTTCCCCCCGCGATCATGTCCAACATCCCCCCCACTCGACCAAATCCACTGCAATCCAATGACGTGCTCTATGTGGGCGTGATGGCCGGTTCCAGCGTGCAAAAAATCAATCCGAAGGGCTTGGATCAGGGCTTGACCGAGTCCTATTACATCAACGGGAAAACGGTGGTCTTCCAATGAGAACGCCCATGGCTCCCGCAACCAGAATGATGTGTACAGGTCTGGCCATCAGCTTGGGCTGGATTCTCTTCGCAGGTTGTCCTTGCGAGGAGGACAAGCAAGACAAGTTTACAGGTGAGTGGGTGGCTTGCCAAGGCGATCAGCCCGTGCTGATGCGGTATGTTTCGAATTTCGTCGTTCCCGACAACACCAACCCTAATTTTGACCCGAAACAGTGGTCTTGCAAGCATCCCGATTCGCCCCACTACAAAAATTCGAGCAAAGGAGTGGATCCTCCGTTCCCTTCCTTTGGGACGCGCGGTCCGCTCTCTTCCAAAACGCCACGGGCGGCGAGTTCGGGTTCCGTTACCGCATATATTCCGAAACAATTGCGCTGGCTGCCTTTCTTGCCGCACGTTTCCCCGCCGGCCACACCACCGCCCTGCGATGCGTCCTCTCCGGATCTGCTCCAGACTCATCACACGAATTCACTCGTAACGCGCATTTCGACCTGCCCGTTTCAGATCAAGGCAACTATTCCCGTGGTTTCGCGCCCGCTGCAGATCGACATTACGCCCGACGGATCCACGGCGCTGGTGACCAGCTTTGACAATGCAGTCAACTTCATAGATCTGGCCACCAATAAGGTCACCTTCACGCTGGCGACCAGTGCATCTGTGAACCCGCATGGACTCGCCATTACACCGGACGGTAAGCGCTTCTACATCACTAGCTTTACTATGGAAAATCCGGTGGTGCTGCTGTACGATATGGCATCCCATGCCATCCTCGCTACCATCCCCTCTATTCTGTTTCCGCAGGGCGCTACTCTCACGCCGGACGGCTCGCAGTTATGGATCACGTCTCCGTTCGCTCAGTCGATGCAGGTAATCGATACGCTCACAAACACGGTGGTCACTCAACTGGCGATAGGCCAGACCACCGACGTCGCCTTCAATTCCACCGGTACGCGCGCCTATGTAACCTCCCAGTCGGGATTCGTGGTGGTGGTGGATACGGCGACTTATCAGAGAATTAAGTCCTATCCAGTGGGCGCGGGACCCGGCGATATCGCGATGTCTTATGCCGACGAGTTTCTGGTGGTGGATAACTTTGACGGCAATTCGGTTTCGGTGATCGATCTGGTGAAGGACAAAGTGACCACCACCGCCGTGGGAGCCCACCCCGGGGGCATTGTATTTGTTAAATAGCGATTTCCCGGCATGATCCCGTACTTCCCGGAGCCGGTGCTTTCTCTCGGCCCCATCGAGATTCATGCTTTTGGCGTCCTGGTGGCGGCCGCGGTGCTTCTGGGGGGCCGCGTGATTCTGCGCCGCGCCCACCGCCAGGGGGTTCCCGTCCAGGAGATGTTCCGCTTTTGCTTCTTCATGTACGCGTTCGGTCTGCTCGGCGCCCATTTGGCCAAGACAGCGATGGACAATGTCCCTGCCTTCCTGGCCGATCCGACCATCGTCGTGCGCACCAGCCGGGGCATACGCTCACTGGGCGGATTTGCCGGTGGATTCCTGGGCGGCCTGCTGTGGTGCCGCTTCCGGCGCCTCTCTCTGTTCGAAACGCTGCGCAGACTCGACATCGTAGCTTATGGTCTCCCGTTCGCCTGGATGATCGGCCGCTTCGGCTGCGCCCTGGCCCACGATCACCGGGGATTGCCTTCTTCCAGTTGGATCGCCGTCCGCTTCCCCGAAGGCCCGCGTTACGATCTCGGCCTCATCGAGTTTCTGTTCCTGATCGTACTCGCAACCGCGTTCCGGATCCTCGACCGCCGCCCGCGCAGGATCGGCTTCTTCTTCGGCCTCTTCGGCGTAGTGTACGGCGCCTTCCGCATCTGGCTTGATACCCTGCACATCCAGCCGATGCGCTTCTATGGCGGCGCCGCGGCTATGGTCATCGGCCTCCTCGCCTTCTGGTATGTGTGGCGGTCCCCTAATAATTCCCTTGACCCGCCACATAGTTCCGTTATTCTGTAACCCATAGGATTGGTATCTAAACGAAAGGCATTTATGAAACGATCCCTTCTCGCGCTCCTCATTTCCCCCGCAATTTTCGCCCAGCCCCTCATCAGCCCGCGCGCGGTGGTAAACGCCGCCAGCTTCATGGCGGCCGGACTCCCCAGCGGCTCCATCCCTCGCGGCGCCATCTTCACCATGTTCGGCAGAACGCTCGGCCCCGACTCCAGCCCGCCGCTCGCGTTCCCGCTCTCGAGCACTCTGGGCGGCGTTTCCATCAAAGTAATTCAAGGCGGCACGTCCGTAAACGCTGTCCCTTTGTTCGTGAGCGCCAATCAGATTAATGCCATCATGCCGTCCAACGCCCCGCTCGGCATGGTTTCCATCCAAGTCACCAACGGACAAGTCCAGGGCAACCTCGCTCCTGTCCGCGTCGTCAACAGCAGCTTCGGATCGTTCACTTTCACCGGCGCCGGCCTGGGACCCGCGGCCGTCACGAATTTCATTGCGCAGGATAATCAGCCTTTCAATTCGCCCAAGGCGCCCGCGAAACCCAACCAGGTGGTCACTCTGTACGGGACCGGCTTGGGTCCCGTCGCTTTCCCCGACAACGGCCAGCCCATCGCCGGCAATTTGCCCACCAAGACCGAAGTCTTTGTCGGTGGAAAAACCGCGTCGCTGCTTTACAACGGCCGTTCGCCATGCTGCGCCGGACTCGATCAGCTGGTCTTCACCGTTCCCGCCGATGCCCCCAGCGGCTGCTTCGTGCCGGTCACCGTCCGCACCGAAGGAACCATCTCGGGCAACACCGTCACCATCGCGATCACTCCCGATGGCTCCCCGTGCTCTGAACCCAACAGCGCACTCACCAAAGAGATCATAAACGGCGGCCGCTTCGGCGCGGTGTTCCTTTCGCGCTTTTCAGTGCATGAGGACGTGGGAACGGTGGCGCCTACGGACGTCACCGCGGATTACGCCGTCGTGAATCTCCGTCAGGAAACCGGAGGCACGTTCGCCTTTAATCCGATCTTCGCGCTGCCGCCAGCGGGCTCCTGCACCGCCTACACGGCCAACGGAAACTTGATGGGCGACGACACCATGCCGCTCACCGCCACCACCGGAAAATATCTGGATGCGGGCCCCAGCTACACCGGCGCCGCCAGAACCATCCTGGCCCCGCCCAACCCGCTCCTGATGTTCTGGCAACTGGGCAAGCTGATTCCACCCGCAACCAATCTGAAGGATTCGCGCGTTCTCACACCGGGCGCCTCTTTCGGATTCACAGCGCCCGGCGGCGCGGACGTAGGCGCATTCCAGGTGACCATACCCAGCCCGGCTTTACTGACCTGGACCAA
>JAYTVY010000205.1:0-4425 GCA_043743755.1 Bryobacterales bacterium
AGAAGCCGATCAGCAAGTAGCTGCACAGGCCGACACCTTCCCAGCCGACGAACAGCAGCAAGAAGTTTGACGCCAGCACCAGGATCAGCATGAAGAACATGAACAGGTTCATGTAAGCGAAGAAGCGGTAATAGCCGCCTTCATGCGACATGTAGCCGATGGCGTAAATATGGATCAGGAGCCCGACTCCGGTAACCACCATCAGCATTACGGCGCTGAGACGGTCCACCGCGAAGTCCACGCCGATGTTGAGCGCTCCGCTTTGGATCCAGGTGTAGTAGTGCTCGACGACACCGCTCTCGAGCGGCCACAGCGCGAACAGCGTCTTCACCACCCAGGCGAAAGACAACATCACCGAGCCGATGGCGAGTGTATTTACCGCCGATTTCGAGAATCTGCGGCCGAACAGGCCGTTGATCAGGAAACCCAGCAGCGGGAAAACCGGGATGAGCCAGAGATTCTGCATCAGTTTTTCAGCGAGCTCACGTCGTCCACTTCGAGCGTCTGCCGGTTTTTAAACACCGTCAGGATAATCGCCAGGCCCACGGCTGCTTCCGCCGCCGCCACCACCATAACGAAGAACGTGAAGATGTGGCCGTCCACTTGTTTCAGCTTGTAAGAGAACGTTACGAAGCTCAGGTTAACGGCGTTGAGCATCAGCTCAATGGACATAAAGACGGTTATGACGTTGCGGCGGTAGAGAAAGCCCGCCACGCCCAGGCCGAACAGGATGGCGCTGAGGATCAGAAACCACTCAAGCGGAACGCCGTTCCTTATCGCATCCCCCATCGGCTCAGACCTCCTTCCTGGCCAGCACAATGGCGCCGAGGATTGCGATGAGGATCAGCACCGAAGTGACTTCGAACGGCAGCAAATATTGGGTGAACAGCGCTCGGCCAATCTCGCGGGGTCCGCCGCCGGCGAATCCGCCGAAGGTAACGGCTTCGCTGCGGGGCAGCATGGCTTGAATAATGAAGCTGAGCAAACCCAGCAGCGCGGCCAGCAGGAAAATACCCAGATACTTGCCAACGCCCATGGCGCGGACGCGCTGGCTTTCGGCCCCCGCGTTCAGCAGCATGATGACGAAGATGAACAGCACCATAATGGCGCCGGCATAGACCAGGAGTTGCGCGGCGGCGATGAACTGAGCACCCAGCAGCAGGTACAGCACGGCCAGCGATCCCATAACGCCGATCAGAGAGAGAGCGCTGGCGATGGGGTGCGTCTGCACCACCAGGCTGATGCCGCAGAAGATTGCGATGGCCGCGAAGATGAAGAAGATGACCGCAAACATGATGGATCAGCTTAGAGCCACAACCAGGCCGGTGATGAGCAGGTTGAGCATGGCCAGCGGGAACATCACGGTCCACGCGAACCGCATCAGCTGGTCATAGCGGAAGCGCGGCAGCGTGCCGCGAATCCAGATAAAGATGAAGAGCAGCGCGCCCACCTTGGCCGCGAACCAGAACAGCGGCATCAGGATGGGCTGCACGGGCGGAAACAGAAACACGCCCGCTAGCCCCAGGAACACGATACCAGTGACGGGCAGCGAGAACCGGTCCATGCGCCGGGCGGGGTTCAGCCCATGGAAAATGGCGATGGTCCCCAGCGCCGCGAACACGATGACCGGCACGAAGTTGGAGTAGGGCGCGGGAAACGCCGGCGTCCATCCGCCCAGGAACAGCAACGTGGCCACGCACGTCACGGTCAGCATGTTGGCGTATTCGGCCATGAAGAATGCCGCAAAGGTCATGCTGCTGTACTCCACGTGAAATCCCGCCACCAGCTCATTCTCGGCTTCCGGCAAATCGAACGGCACTCGATTCGTTTCGGCGAATCCGGCGATCAAGAAGATCAGGAAGCCAACGATTTCAGGCCAGAGGTTCCAGCGGGGGATAAAACCGAAGTAGAAGCCCGTTTGGTGGTCCACCATTTCACGGAAGCTTAAAGTGTTGGCCAGCAGCAGCGGAGCAGCCACGGCCAGCGCCAGCGGAAGTTCATAGCTGATCATCTGCGCGGAGCTTCGCAGCCCGCCGATCAAGGAGTACTTGTTGTTGGATGCCCAGCCGGCCAGCGCAACGCCATAGACGCCTACGGACGAGAGAGCCAGCACGAACAGAACGCCGATATCCAAGTCACTGAGCTGCATCCACGTGCGGACACCGAAGACATTGATTTCGGGGCCGAACGGGATTACGGATATAGAAATCAGCGCCAGCGTGACCGCCAGAAAAGGGGCTAGCAGGTAGAAGAATTTGTTCACGTGGGAGGGAATCATGCCCTCTTTGGTCACCAGCTTGATGACGTCCGCCAGCGGCTGCAGCAGGCCGTGCGGACCCACGCGATAGGGACCCACGCGCAATTGGATGTGCGCGAGCATCTTGCGCTCAATCCACTGCAGGTACGCCAGCGTGGTTAACAGCACGAAGGCCACCAGACCGGCCTTGATGAGGCTCACGATAAAGAAGTTCATGCGTAAAATGGCGCCGGTTTCGACGTTTCGCGCGAATGCATCACGTTCCTTGGAACAAAGCGCCCGGCGCTTCCAGCACGGAGTTCAACGTTTTGGAATAGCGCCCCAGTGAACCCGAAGTGTACAGCGTATCCCGCGCGGACTGGACCAGATCCGGCCGCGATCCAGCCGTCACACGGCCATTCACGGGAGTAGTCTGGGCTGCTCCGCCCGTCGAGATCAAAGGCAAAGGGATATTATAACCACGCACGGCTTGGCGAATCTCCTCAAAGACCTTCTCCGCGGACCAGATGCCGATGTTCTCTCCGATCTCCTTGGAGAGCAGGCCCAGGATCTCGAGATCCGGCTTGGTCCCCATGATCTTCAGCCCGGCTTTCAGGCGCTGCACTTGCCCGCATACGTTGGTCACCGTGCCGTTCTTTTCATAAGCCGAAGCAGCAGGGAAAATGACATCGGCGCGCAGTGCGGTCTCGGTAAGAAACATTTCCTGAACCACGACGAAGGCGCTGGAAGATGCCAGGGACGCGAGCTTCAGGGGATTGGCGCCCACTACCCACAGCGCGTCGAGATCCGGCGCCGATAGCATCTGGTCGCAAGATAGTCCGGCCGAATCGCTGGCGTGATAGCCCGGTCCCAGATCGGGCAGCAGGCCCATGTCCGACGCGCCGCGCGAGTTCGAGTAATCGAGCAGGCAGACGTATTTGACGGGGATGCCCAGCGAATCGCCGAAAGCCACCAGACGCCGGACGGCATCGCCCTTGATGGAATCGCCGAAGAGAATCACCAGCTCGGACTCGGCCTTCAGGGCGTCGCGCAGACCTTCGATGGCATCCAGTTCCGTGCCCGCTTCCGCGATGACGCTGCTTACCGCATAATCGCGCTCGCGCACGGGACCCGGCGTGACTGTGTAGACATGCGCGCCATGGTGCCGGTGATTGGCGCGGAGCTGAAAAGCCAGGAACGGCTGTTGTTGAGCGAGGTCGGCGCCCGCGATGAGTATGGCCTTGCGGTCATACAGATCGCCGGCGGTAGCCAGCGCTTCGGTCTTGCCGCTGAGCGCATCCAACAGCGCCGGGAGATCGCCAGTACGGTGATGGTCAATGTTATGGGTGCCCAGAATCTGGCGCGCGAACTTCTGCAGGTAGTAATTTTCTTCGTTGGTGGTGTGGTTAGACCCGATGACGCCGAACTTTCCGCCCCGATTCTTGATTTCCTTGAACCGCCGCCCCACCAGCTCCAGCGCCTCGCCCCAGGACGCTTCTTCCAACTTCCCGTTCTTGCGGACCAGCGGCGATTGCAGCCGCTCGGGATGATTCGTAAAATCGAACGCGTAGCGGCCTTTAATGCACAGGAACTCGCCGTTGATACCGGAGCGGTCGCGGTTGTTTCCGCGAATGATCTGATCGTTACGAACGCCCAGCGTGGTCTTGCAGCCGTTCGAGCAGTGCGTGCAGATGGTGCCCACATGCTGCATCTCCCACGGCCGCGTCTTATAGCGATACATGCCGCTGGTAAGCGCGCCGACGGGGCAGATGTCGATGCACATGCCGCACTCGTCGCAATCCAGATGATCGTGCTTGTTGGGAATGATCAGCGAGTGGGCGCCGCGATGGTCCACGCCTAGCGCGCCCACTCCCATGCCCTCATTGCAGACGCGCACGCAGCGATAGCACAGAATGCATCGCGGCCCGTCGAAGAACACTACGGGCGACCATTGCTCCTCATCCACATGGAGCTTCTGCTCTTCAAATCGGCTCTCACCGGCGCCGTAGCGGAACACCATGTCCTGAAGCTCGCACTCGCCGCCCTTGTCGCACACCGGACAGTCCAACGGATGGTTGGTAAGCAGAAATTCGAGCGTGCCTTTGCGGGCTTCCTTGACTAGTGGGGATTCGGTATGAACCACCATGCCCTCGCCCACCGGCAGCGTGCAGGCTACCTGAAGTTTGGGG
>JAYTVY010000206.1:0-2040 GCA_043743755.1 Bryobacterales bacterium
CTGCGAAATCTTTTTGTACATCAACGGCTGGGTGATAAAGGGCTCGTCCTGCTCGTTGTGGCCGAGTTTTCTGAAGCACACCATGTCGATCACCACGTCCTTCTTGAACTCCTGCCGGAAGTCGTAGGCCAGCTGGGCTACGCGAATGCACGCTTCCGGATCGTCCCCGTTTACATGGAAAATGGGGGCTTGCACCATGCGCGCCACATCGGTGGAATACGTGGCCGAGCGCGCCTCATTGGGATTCGTGGTGAACCCGATCTGGTTATTGATCACCAGGTGAATGGTGCCACCGGTGCCGTAGCCTTCCAGCTGCGAGAGGTTAAACGTCTCCGCCACCACTCCCTGACCGGCGAATGCCGCATCCCCGTGGATCAGAATGGGAATCACGCGCTCGCGTTTTTCATCGCCCAGGCGATCCTGCTTGGGACGCACGATGCCCTCCACCACCGGATCCACCGCTTCCAGATGGCTGGGATTGAAAGCAACCGATACCACCACTTCTCGCCCGCCCGCTGATTTACGCACGCCGCTGGCGCCCAGATGGTACTTCACATCGCCCGAGCCTTGCGTGCTGAACGGGTCGATATTTCCTTCGAATTCCGAGAATACCTGGACCATCGACTTGCCCACCACATTGGCCAGCACGTTCAGCCGCCCGCGATGGGTCATGCCGATCACGGCCTCATGCACGCCCGTATCTCCCGCCCGATCCAGCATTTCGTCCAGGATGGGCATCGCGGATTCCGCGCCTTCCAGCGAGAACCGCTTGTGCCCGATGAAGCGGGTGTGCAGAAAGTGTTCGAACTCTTCGGCTTCAACAAGGCGATCCAGGATACGCACCCGGTTGGCTTCATCCAGCGGCCACTGGTTGCCGGTTGGCTCCATGCGCCTTTGCAGCCAGCTCTTCTGCTCCGGCACCTGGATGTGCATGTACTCGCATCCGATCTTGCCGCAGTAAGTAGAGCGCACGGTTTCAAGAATCTGGCGCAGCGTGGCGGTCCGGCCCAGCGAGCCTTCTTCAGCCAGCATGGTTGCCCCTACGAACTCGCGATCTAAATCCCACATCGTAAGCCCGTACGTAGCCGGATCCAGCTCCGCATGATGCGCCAGTGGAACGCTGAGCGGATCCAGATCCGCGATCAGGTGCCCGCGTACGCGATACGCGTGGATCAACTGGAACGCGGCGCCTTGCTTGGCGGCCTCCTCCAACCCGGCGGCGCGGCCCGGCAGCGCAACCCCGCGGTCGGATTCCCACACGAAGGCCCGGTACGGGATATTCAGTTCGGCGAATATTTGATCGTAGAAGCCGTCTGCGCCTTCCAGCAGGCCTTGCAGGCGGCCCAGGAACAGGCCCGATTCCGCGCCTTGGATCACGCGATGGTCATACGTGCACGTGACCATCATCACTTTGCCCAGCCCCAGCGCCGCGCGAACCCCCTCGGATACGCCGCGATATTCGGCGGGATAGTCGATCGCGCCGGTCGCGATGATCGCTCCCTGCCCCGGCATCAGCCGCGGCACCGAGCCCAGCGTGCCCACCGTTCCCGGATTCGTCAGCGAAATCGTGGTGCCTTCAAAATCGGCTAACGCAAGTCTGTTAGTGCGCGCGCGGGCGACGATGTCGTCAAAGGCCGCCAGGTATTGTTCAAACGTCAGCGATCCGGCGTTCTTGATGTTCGGGACTTTGAGTGAACGCACTCCGTCCTTGCCGGCCACGTCCACCGCGACACCCAGATTCACTTGAGCGTTCACCACGCGGTTGCCTTCACCGTTGGCCCATGCATACGCATGGTTCAAGGTGGCATTCGATTCCAGCGCTTTCACCACCGCCCACCCGATGATGTGCGTGAAGGATATCTTGCTCTTGCTCGCAAGGCTCCGGTACTCGTTCAGTACCCGCCGGTTCTCGTCAATCACTTTCACCGGGATTACGCGCTGCGACGTGGCCACCGGAATGGACAAGCTCGCGGTCATATTCTCGGCGATCCGGGCCGCCGCGCCGCGCAGTGGAACTAGTGGTCCGGTGGCCGGCGCCGG
>JAYTVY010000207.1:0-3754 GCA_043743755.1 Bryobacterales bacterium
CGAGCATGGTCAGCCAAACCATATTGCCGGCGCTGGCTCTCCTGGTTGTGAATCACCTGTCCGGGTGATGACTGACGAATATAGATGATAGCGCGCCGCTTCAAATGATCCGCCGATATTTTGGGATTCATGCGTCTCCTCCCGGATCTGGCTCGGTGGGTTCAGCGGCCGCACCCAACAACAAGTCGGCCAGTGCGATTGTAAGCTCGCGTTGTTTGCCGTCAGGTAGCATCATAGGTTTGCTGTCACAAAACAGCAGGTTCATCTGTGTTTTCTCCGGCGTCTTTCTTGTTGTCATTTCGTGACCTCCCGTCGCATCTCTTTCAGTGATGCGTTACCGCGTTGGGAGTTCGAAGTGAGCTTTCGGCAAGTGTGCGTGACATCGGCCCGCCGCAATGAAATGGGTCACGCGCGGTCCGGGATAGCCCCGTAGGACCAAGGCATCCACTCCCGCGGATTGGCGGCAACCTGCGCTGCGTGCCGCAGCAGTTCCACCAGATAGTCGAACGAATTCACGCCGTTCAACTCGCAGGTGTGGATCAGGCTCATGAACAGGTCGCCCACCTGCGCGCCGTTCTCGGTCCGATAGAACAACGCGTTCTTGCGATGCAGAATCGCCTTTTTGAGCGCCCGCTCGCAAACGTTGTTATCCAGTGGCGCGCCCGGCTGACGTAGGAACAGCGTCAGCGCCTTCCAGTGCCTTTGCATGTACGTGATCGCTTTGCCCAGCCCCGAGTTCGGCTCCACTTTCTGTTCACTGAACTGTTCCCTCATCCACCGCTCGAACTCGTCCATCAGCGGCTGGCTGTGCACCCGGTGGAACTCCAACCGCTCCACCGGCGTCATCTTCCGCTCTTTCGCCACCGCGTCGTTGGCATACACGCCGCCCAACGTTTCCAGCACGTACCGGCACTCGGCGGGAAAGTTCCCCACCACCTCCACAAAATGCCGCCGGCCGTGGGCCATACAGTGGGCCAGCAGCATCTCCACCCCCGCGCCCAGTTTGGGCACGTTGCGCGAGAGCGCATCCGACATCTGAATGGCCGGACCCAACTCCGCCGCCCGCCGCTTCAACACGTCGCCCAGATTCTCACCCGCATGCTGGCGCCCGCTGAAATACAGCGCCATCCGGCGCTCCTCTCCCGACGCCTCGCGCACCACCGACACCACCGCGGAAGTGAACACCCCCGTGCGCTCGTCGCCATCCGGCCGCTTCATCTCCAGGATGCGCACGCTGGTGTCATCGTTATGGAACAACTCGCCCTGCGCCGCCTGGCGGATCAACTCGTTGCATGCCGGCTTGAGCAACTCCGCCGCCTCTTCCACGATTTCCCATTGCGTCGCCGCCGGCAGCGGCACCCCCAGCCGCTTCTCCAAATTCTCGATCCGGTTGAAGGGCATCCCGCTGCCATACTTCAGTTGCGCGATCATCGCCGAGGCCGTCTCGTCGTACTTCTCCGCTCCCACACCCTCCGGTTCCGGCGCCGTGAACACTTGTCCGCAAGCATTACAGCGCAACTGTTCCAGCGCATAGACGGTTGCCGCCAAGGGCGCTTGTCCCACGATGCGCACCAGCGGCCGGGGTTCCTTTTGCGCGTACACCTTTCCCTTGGGGCATTCCGGGCATGCGCCTCCGTGCTTGAGTTCCGGATGCGGAACCCCCACTCTTCTCGCCCCTGCGTAGGCCGACGCCGGCGTGCGCCCATGCCCTTCCGCCTTCTCCTTCTCCTCCTCCGCCGCCGCCCATGCATCTGGTTCCTCCGCCGCTGCTCCGCTCCCGCCGTCATCCACTACCGCGCGCGTCTTCTCCGTGCTGCCCTTGGCCACCAGCATCTCCACCAGGGTGTGAAGCGTCGTCTTGATCTTGTGGCAATCCGCTTCACTCAGCGGCGTCTGCTGCGCCTGATCCAGCAACTGGTCCAGTTCGCTGAGGTTGACGTCCACCCGCGGCCGTTTCATCGGGCTTCTCCGCTCAACCGCTCCCGAAACCGCCGGTGCAAGGGCAGCGCCAGCACCTGCTTGATCGAACGGTTCGGCCGGTGGGTGAGATCGTCCTTGCCGCGTCCGGTGGTCTCCCCCAGCACCTGCCAGTTCGCCGCCCGGTAACAGGTTCCCCGGAATCGCTCCGGATCGACAAAGGTTTCCAGCAGATAGATTGGATGCGCATACCGCTCTTCCCAATCCGCCGAGATTCGGGACGCCATGCGCCCCAAAATGTGAGATGCCAGATGCGGCACTTTCACCCAGGGCAGGATCAGAAACCGCGTGTTGTATGCAATCAGATGAAGGTTCTGCTGCCGCGTTTGCTGGCTCCAGCCGATGTAGCGGTCGCGTGCGCCCAGATGGCGGGGAGACGACGACCACGCCAGAGCCGCCACCGGGCGCTGTTGCGCACACACCAGATACTTCAGGTGCTCCCCCACCGGCTGCTGGTAGCCCAGATAGTGATACTGCTCCATCAGGCTGTTAAAGAGCGGCTCGTCGGCCGTGCGCCGAACGGGTTGAATCTGGATCCCGCCCAGCCCGTTGAGCGGCATGGCCAAAGGTGTGGTGTCGATCAGAAACGGCTCCGGCCGTAAACGTGTGCTCCGGCATTGCCCGTGGATCAGGCGGCGTACCGGCGGCAACACGATCTCACCAGCCCGCTCCAGCAGCAACAGCAAACCGCGGCAAACCACGTCGCGCAGTGCGCCATTGGCCTGTTTCCATCCCAGGGCCTCGCACAACTGGCGTGACAGCTTCCAACGGCTGCTGTCGGGGTGCGCCGCGATGAACTCCCGCAGAAAAGCGAGTTGCTCCCTGTCGATGGTCTGCCCGCGGTAGCGCCATGTTTCCGGCATAACCACAGCATGCCAGAGAAAAACTCAGAACGCAAGCACTTTCTTCAACTCACTTTCCGCCACACCGGGGCCGCCGCCAAATCCGGGTTTCCCGCGGCAAACAACAACTGCGCCTGGTGCGCTTGCAGTTCCCGCGACGTCTCGCCTTCTGGCCACCAGCGGAATCGTCCCTTCGATAGCCGTTTGGTCGCCAGCCAGAAGCCCATGCCGTCGTAGACCAGGATCTTGATCGAAGTCGCGCGCCTGGAGCGGAACACGAATACGCAACCGGAGAACGGGTCAGCGGCGAGTTTGTTCCGGCACAACTGCGACAACGAGTCGATGCCCTTGCGGAAGTCGACTGCCTCCACCGCCACCAGCACGCGCATCTGAGGCGTAATCTGGATCATCTGGCTGCTCCTCCCCAGGCGTGCAGCAAACTGGCCCAATCCAGTGCGGTTCCCTTCATGGAAACGCGCATCCTGCCGCCGGCGGACTCCAACTCCACCACACACTCCGGCCCGGTTGTAGGCGAGGCCAACAGTTCCAGGAATGCTGGCGGCACCGGCTGAGGCGGTTGCGTGCCGGCCGGCAGCCGTTTCTTCAACCGCATGTAATCCATTCGCAGCGCCTTTGTGGTGCAGTGCAGTCCATGCCGCTGCGCCATCTCCACCGCCGCATCCCACATCGGCTCCGGCAGTCGGGTTCGCGGCGGGTTCGCGCTCCGCCACTGTTCGAATCGCTGGCTTAACTGCAATAAATCGTCGGGTACTGCTGTCTTTTCAAGTGCCATGCCCCACGCTACTACTCAGCGCTGCATCGAGTCACGCACTCTTGCCGAAAGCTCACGGTCGGTTCGACCGCTTGCTGCTGAATCCTTGCCGCGGCCCGTGGTCAGCCCGAGCAGCTTCCAGTTGGCGGCGCGATAACAGGTG
>JAYTVY010000208.1:0-1597 GCA_043743755.1 Bryobacterales bacterium
CGCGCAACTCGAGCGCAAGGGCGATTATTACTTTTTGACCATCGCCCTGGACTCGATTACTTTTCAAAACGGGAGCGCCGATCTTCGGAAGCGTGAAAATTGGGTGTCCTGGATAACGCCTCCGCAGGATACGCGGCAGGCCGGAAGGACGCTTAGCATGGACATTGCCGCCGCTGGACCGGCCTCGGCTCCCATCGTTCTCCGGACTTCGCGCTTGAAGTTCGGCCGCTCCACGTGGCTGATGCTCCATAGCAGACTGGTAAAATCCGAGAGTAATGATTCAATTCGTCACTGAAACCGACCGGACGCTTTTCGACGATGCATTCCGGTTCGCGCAACACCAGGTGCGCCGGCTGGTTGAGAGCAATCCGGGCTTCTATCCGATGTACACCATCGAAGGCCACTGGAAGCACGAAGGCCCCTCCTGGACCCATTGGTGTGACGGTTTCCTGCCCGGCATGATGTGGATTTTCGACAAGCGCATTTCCCCCAACGGCGGCGACGATGGCTTCTGGCGCGAGCAGGCTATCCGGTACACTAAGCCGCTGGAGCCGCGCAAACTGGACCGCGAGGTGCACGATCTCGGGTTCATCTTTCTCTCCACTTACTACCGCTGGTATCAACTGACGCACGATCAAAAGCTGAAGGACGTTATCGTGGAAGCGGGCCGCACGCTGGCGCTCCGCTATCAGGAGAAAGGCCAGTATCTGCGCTCGTTCGCGGGGGAAGACTCGCTGTTCATCGACATTATGATGAACGTGGGCATCATCTTCTACGCCGCGCGGGAAACCGGCGACCGCCGCCTGCGGGAGATCGCCGTGCGGCACGCGCTCACCACCCGCCGCGTGCTGGTGCGAGGCGACGGCTCGACGGCGCATGAGGGCATATTCGATCTGGAGACCGGTGAATTCCTGCGCCAGACCACCCAACAAGGCTATCGGGGCGATTCCTGCTGGTCACGCGGGCTTGCCTGGGCGCTGTACGGTTTCAGCACATCCTATGAATACAGCCGCGATCCGCGCTTTCTCGAAAGCGCCGAAGCTTGCGCCGATTACTACATCACCCACGCCAACCCCGACGGCGTCCCGCCCTGGGATTTCACCGCCCCCGCCGAAGGCCGCAAGCTGCTGGATACGTCCGCGGCGGCGATTGCCGCATCCGGCCTGCTGCGTCTCTGCCGCTTGCTGCAGGATCCTGTAAAGGGTCACCTGTACTGGTCCACCGCGCTGCTCATCTTGCGCTCACTCTGCGAAAAATACCTCGCGAAGAAAGACAAGAAATGGGAGGGAATCCTGAAGGGCGGGCTGTATCACATCCACCGGGAACTAGGCGTGGATGAATCAGTGGTCTGGGGCGAATACTTTTTCGTGGAAGCGCTGGAACAAGCGCTTCGCCAACTGTAGGGCGGGGCCTATGCCCCGCCCCCGCGGCATCTGAGACTTAACGTCTGAAGCCGTTCCCGTAACGCCCGTCGCGATCACGGTCACGGTCACGGTCACGATCCCAATCCCGATGCTCGTAGCGCTCATAGCGAGGGCTTTCGTAGCGGTACCCGCGCTCGTAGGCCGGGCGGTTCCAGTATCCGGCTACCCAAACT
>JAYTVY010000209.1:0-4047 GCA_043743755.1 Bryobacterales bacterium
AAACGGTTTCTGGACGGTGCGCAGATCGCGCATCGGCACATTATCGGCGCCGGTGAAGCCGGTGAACCCGTTCGCGGCACGCCCCGGATTCGACGCGCCAAGATACGCGCGGATCAGGCGGTTGCGGTACATGGCATGCAGCGAGAAGCGATTGATGTTGACGAAACGCGCCATGAAGAAACTGATCAGGAAGAAGCCCGCGGCCAGAATCAGGTTGAAGTGCGGCAGCGTTTTTTCCACGATGTCGCGGTGATCCCACCAGGGAAAGGAAGTCTTGTGGAAGCTTTTCAGCAAGCTGCTCAATAGCACGTCGGTCAGCACGGAAAGGCCGACAATCAGCAGCAGCATAAACGCGGGCGGCGCAAGCTTGAGCGCCAGTTCCACCGTCCTGGACCCTTTTCCGCTGGCTGCCGGCGCAGCCTCCTGGTTGCCGGTCTGCGCGCGGCTCTTGCCGCTGCTGCCGGCAGCCGCGGTGATGATGCCGGCCAGCCCCCCGGCCCCGGCGATCGCGGATTTCATCCATGCGTTCAAGTGCTGCACGTAATCCGGCGCAATCAATACCAACGCGCCGATTCCCAGCCAGCCCACCGCGAATAACAACAGCAGCGCTCCGGCGCGCGACATCCATTCCCGGTCTTCGTCCTTGAGGGCGACACTGGTCAGCCCCACGAACAGGCAGCCTCCCAGCAACATCCCTGCCAGCAGCAGCGGCGGTTCCAGCACCACGAAAATGGAATTTTCCGGAGACAGTTCGTAGAGCGAATTGAAAATAGCCAGGTAGCTGACGGCGCTGAACAGCCCCACCAGCAGCACCGCGAAACTGATGGGCAGCAGCAGCCGTGGAAGCTTGGCCCGGCCGTCGCCGCTGATCAGCGAGTACAGCAGATAGGCGGCCCAGCCGGCGGCGCACTGCAGCAAATTGTGCCGGAACGCTTCGGCCGTCGGGATCATTACTTCGGTGTTGTCCCAGGTCCACCAGACTGACTGGCAAATGGTGGCGAGCACAGCCGGCACCAGCACATAACGAATGAAGGCCTTCTGCGAATGCGGGCGGTCACCCACGCCCGGCAGGTACCGGATCATGTTAAACATCGCGAATGCGAAAAAGGCGAAGCCCAGGTAATGCGCCGCCAGATCCAGCTGGAGCCACGTCTCGGCCGGCAGCAAGTACTCGTGCAGATTGCGAAAATTTACCAGCGAGACGGCGAATCGCGGCGCCATCAGCGCGCCCATCAAAAGCGGGATCAGCACCAGCCAGTTGAGCAGCATGTTGCGCAGCACCGTGGCCACCAGCGTCCAGGTGTCGGCCGAGAGAACGCCCAGCTTGGGGGTCAGGAAATTGTTATATTCGCGCAAATGCTGCACCGGATCGGGCAAAGGAGCCGCGGGAGGCTTCCCGGCTTTTTTCAGGTGCGGAATGATATTATCCACGCCTTGCGCGCGCTGGATCCAGGCCGTAAGCCAGCTGCCGATGTAGCCGCCGCCGGACACAGTGGAGAGATAATCGAAACGGTTTAGAACGCCCTTGTCCGCCAAGGCTCCAATGGCGCCCAGCGCGAAAGTCGCGCTGCGGATACCGCCTCCCGAGATGCACAAAGCCGAAAGCGGCGCCTGCTGGTGGATACGCCGGAACGCTTCGGCGGAACGCTCCGGCTCCTCCGCGGCGGTGAGGGGGCCCAGGTCGCGGCCCAGGGCCCGATACTCCTGTTCCAACACCTCGGAAAGCTCCAGCGGCCGGTCTTCAGGCATGCACGCAATATGGACGATGTCCTCCCGCATTGTCAAGGAGGACTTTGGCACCCCGATTGCTACGGATCAGGGCAGGGGTGGGTTGATTCAAATGTTATACAGCGCCGCGATTGCACTATTAATCATATTTGGGCTGTTTTTGTCCATGTTGTCGTCCTCTCCACGTCCCGACGTGGAATGGGAAGCCGACACGGACATGTGAAATATTGTCACACGTCCGTGGCTTATTACTTTGTCGATACGGCCTTCCGGTGATGATTAGGATAGGCCGGCCGCACCGGATGCGGCGCCGGATGCAGCTTCAGTTCTTCCAGCACTACTTGGACCGCTTTCTCTAATTGTGGATCGTGGCCCTTGCGTACCAATTCCGGATCGAAGTCCACCTCGATGTCAGGGGCCATGCCATGATTCTCGATGTCGTATTCAAGCGTCGTGGTGTTCCAGATCGCATCGCCCGGCGCCGTCACTAGGCCGCCATCCATTAAATCAGGCGTTCCGCCAATCCCCACCAAGCCCCCCCATGTGCGTTTACCCACCAGCTTACCGACGCCCTCGCGCTTGAAATACCACGGCATCGCATCGCCGCCCGAGCCGGCGAATTCGTTAATCACCATAACCTTCGGACCGTAAATGCCCAGCGGCTGGGCGAAGTCCGCGCCATCGCGGCCGCTGGCCATGCTCATCAGCGGACGCTTCAGGTACTCGATGATATCGGTGGCCAGCGCTCCGCCGCCATTGAAGCGCTCATCGATAATCGCGGCTTCCTTGCCCACCTGCGCGAAGAAGTAGCGATTGAAGTTCGTGAGTCCGCCGAACGCGGTATCGGGCATATAGATATACGCCACCTTGCCATTGGTCATCTGATCCACTTTGCGGCGGTTGCCTTCAATCCAGGCGAGGTTGCGCAGCGCGGTCTCGCTGGGCACCGGCACCACCGTCACTTCGCGCGAGTTGGCGCCGGCGGGGTCGGGCCCTACCTTGAGCAATACCGCTTTGCCCGAGGTGCCTTCAAAAAAGCTGTAGACATTGTCGGTAGCCCGCACATCGCGGCCGTTCACCGCCAGCAGGTAGTCGCCGGCCGCGACGTTCACGCCCGGCTGCGTGAGCGGCGCTTTCAACTGCGGATTCCAGTTTTCGCCGTCATAGATGCGCGCGAAGCGATAGCGCCCGTTTTCGAGCTTGTAATCGGCTCCCAGAAGCCCGGTCTGCACGCGTTTTACATCGGGCTGCTCGCCCCCGAATATATACAAATGGCCCACGGTGAGATCGCCGTAGACCTCGGCAAAAATGTAATTCAAGTCTACGCGGGCGGCCAGATTTTCCAGATACGGAGCGTACTTCGTTTCGCTGGCCCGCAAGTCCAGACCGTGCGCGTTGGGATCGTAGAAGAATTCGCGCTCGATGCGGAAGCTCTCGTGGTACATCTGCTTCCATTCGGCGCGCGGGTCGATCCGCACTTCCAGCGCATCGGTCTTAAGCACTCCATCGGCGCTTGCCGGCGGAGGCCCTGACGGACCGGAACCGGACGCCATCGGCCTGGGCGCCGCGATGGTCCATTTGTCGCCCTGGCGATACAACATCTTCTCGCCGTTGGATGAGACTTCAAAAGCCCGCACGCCGCCGATAGCGACATCGGACTTGCGCGTTTTCAAATCGAAGCGATGCACCGTGGCGCCGGGAGGTTCCGGGCCGGGAACAAATCCGCCGCCTTCCATGGCAAAGAGCACGCCCGCTTTCCCCACCTGAAGACCCACGTAGCGGCGCGGGGGCATGGGCACCGCCAGAATGCGCTGGCCGATATTATCGAAATCCACCTTGACGGCCACTTTCGCCCCGGCCTTGCCTGCATCGTCTTTCTTGGACTCGTCCTTCTTCGCGCCATCTTTCGCGGCGTCATCCTTCTTCTCGTCGGCTACCTTTTCATCGTCGCTTTCCGGCCCCAGCGGCGACGGCACATCCTTGGCCAGCACCATCAAGTAAACGCTGCTGGTGACGTTGCGTGTGAAGCTGTGCAGATCGGCTTCGTGCGCCGGCCCTGAATCCGTGCTCGCCAGGAAGTACAGATACTTGCCGTCCTTATCGAACACAGGGGCTCCGGCGTCGCTCATGCCGTCCGTCACCTGGGTGCTCTTGCCGTCGGCCAGCGAATACAGGTACACCGCGCCCATTTGGTTTTGCAGGTCCTTGGCGTATGCCAGCCACTTGCCGTCGGGCGACCACACTGGCGCCAGCTCGTCTCTTCCACTCGGATACCGCGCCGTGTCCACCTTCACCGGCTTCTTCTGATCCACATCCACG
>JAYTVY010000210.1:0-2537 GCA_043743755.1 Bryobacterales bacterium
AATCGGCTGAGGCTTGCTTCCCGGTCAGCCATGGATTGCCACTGTCGATACTTGTCACCGCGAGATGACGCCCGAGAACCACGTCGGGACACAGCCGAACGAGCGTGCCGATATGCTGCTCTGTGCTCGTCAACCATCGATACGGCGGGTGCGCTCCGGTCTTTAGGCCTTCCTTTTCCGATCCTTGCCCCGGCACTATTTCGAGTGACACATATGGATTGTAACGGCTGGCCGGGGCGCACGCCCCACGAGCGTGTAGAATGGTCAGAAAGAGATTTCACGGAGGGTGTATGTGGGCATTGCGAGTTGTGTGTACGATTGCGTTTGCGGGGATGCTCTCGGCCAAGGTTGATTTTGGGCGGGATGTGCTGCCGATTTTGCGGCAGAACTGCGTGGGATGCCATGGGCCGGCGCAGCAGGTGAGCGGAATGCGAGTGGACCGGAAGAGCGCCGTCATGGGCCGCCGGGGTGTGGTGCCGGGCAGCAGCGCCAACAGCTTTCTATATTTCCGGATATCGGGGAATGAGTATGGATTGCAGATGCCGCCGACGGGGCCGCTGCGTCCCGAGCAGATCAGCACCATCAAGCAGTGGATCGACGAAGGGGCGGACTGGCCGGACGCGCTGGCCAATGAAGTGGAGCTTCCTCCGCTGAATCCGAAGGCAGTGGCCATGGTGGAGGCACTGCGCAGCGGGGACCTGAAGGCGTTCGAGAAGTACGTTGCGGCGGATGCGAAATTGCTCAACGCGCGGGGGCCTGAGGGATCCACTCCTTTTATGTACGCGGTGCTGTACACCGGCAAAAGCACGCTGGCGCGGCTACTGAAACAGGGGGCCGATCCCAACAAACGAAATGACGCCAACGCAAGCGCGCTGATGTGGGCGGCCGGCGATCTGGAGAAGACGCGACTGCTGGTGGACCACGGCGCCGACGTCAACGCACGCTCCAGCGACATGCGAACGCCGCTGATGATCGCGGCTCGCCGGCCGGGCAACTCGGCGGTGGTGAAGCTGCTTCTGGATCGCGGCGCGAATGTGAATCCCAATTTGCATCCAGCGGCCGAATCCTCACCGCTGATTGAAGCGGCGACGGCCGGCGATTCGGCCAGCATGGAGCTATTGCTGGCTCGCGACGCGGCATTGAAAGCAGCCGGAGAGCCGGCCCTCGAACTAGCGGTGGCCACGGGGTGCGCGAAATGCGTGGCTCTACTCGCCGCGAAAGATCTGGGCCGGGAGGCATACTCGATCGCACTGCCGAATATCGCGGCGCTGGGCGACGTGAACGCTGTCCGGATGGTGCTGGATCACGGGGCGGATGTAAATGTGGTGGATCCGCTGGGCCGCACGCCGCTGATGTATGCGGCGGCATCGGACCTGCTGGATCTGGACGTGGTGAAACTGCTGATTGAACGCGGCGCCGACGTCAACGCCAAGAATGCTCACAAGGAAGGCGGCGACACGGGACTGACGGTGCTGGATATCGCGAAGCTACACGGCGATACGCCAGTAGTGCGCTGGCTGATTAAATCCGGCGCGAAGGGATCGCCGGTGAACGCGCCGGCGCTGACGGCGCGGCTGGAGAACACGGTACAGAAAGCGATTGAGGGCAGCCTCCCGCTGCTGCAGCGCGCGGATGCCAATTTCATTCCGAAGGCCGCGTGCGCGTCGTGCCACAACAACAGCCTGGCGGCGATGGTAACGGCCGCGGCGCGCAGCCATGGATTCCAGGTGGACGAGAAGATCGCGGCGCAACAGGTGCAGGCCAACGTGTTCGGTCTCTCGAAGCTGCGGGAAAATCTGCATCAGGGATTTTTCACCCCGGTCGGGGATCTCTTCGGGCCGGTGGTGGTGAGCTACATGCTGGTGGGGCTGGATGCGGAACATTACAAGCCCGATTTGAATACCGATGCGGTGGCGATGTATCTGAAATCGCACCAATCGCCGGACGGGCAGTGGTCCTATCCGGTTGCCGATACGCGGCCGCCTATCTGTTCAGACTATATCGGGCAGACGGCGCTGTCCATGCGCGCGCTGCAGCTTTATGCGCCGAAGACGGACAGAGCGACTTATGAGCGGGCGATTCAACTGGGGGCGGCGTGGATCGCGTCGGCGCAGCCGAAGAACAATGACGACCGGGGCTGGAAGGTGCTGGGGCTGGCGTGGGCCGGCAAAGATAAGGCGGCGATGCAGAAAGCCATGCGTGAGCTGCTGGCGGTACAGCGCGCGGACGGAGGGTGGGGAGATCTGGATTCGATGGAGAGCGGGGCTTATGCGACGGGAAAAGCATTATATGCTTTGCAAGTCGCGGGGCTGCCCGCGTCCGATGCCGCCTACCAGCGCGCGGTGCGGTTTCTGCTGAGCACGCAGCAAGAGGACGGATCGTGGTATGTGAGGTCGCGCGCGATGGCGTTTCAGCCGTACTTCGATGCGGGTTTTCCGCACGGGTTCAATCAGTGGATATCGGCGGCAGGGACGAGTTGGGCTACGCTGGCGCTGGCGGGGGCGGGGACGGGGGGAGGAGTGGTGGCGGGGGGGAGG
>JAYTVY010000211.1:0-5538 GCA_043743755.1 Bryobacterales bacterium
GCGGGCTGCTGAGCATATGCGGCGGCAAGTGGACCACATACCGGCGCATGGCGGAAGATTGCGTGAACCACGCGGCTACGTTGGCGCAGCTGCCCGAGCGTGCTTCGGTGACGAAAGAACTCAAGATCCATGGGCATCATGTGGATTCCGGGCAATTCGGGCATTTGAGGGTGTACGGATCGGATGCACCGGCGGTGACGGCGCTGGGCAAACCGGCCCCGATGCATCCGGAGCTTCCATACACGGAAGCCGAGGTGGTGTGGGCCGCGCGATTTGAGATGGCGCGGACGGTGGAAGATATTCTGGCGCGCCGCACACGGGCGCTGTTCCTGAATGTCCGTGCCGCGCTGGCGATGGCTCCGATGGTGGCCGATATTCTGGCGGTGGAACTAGGCCGGGACGATGCGTGGAAACAGCGGCAGCTTCTGGCATTCGCGGAGACGGCTCGGAATTATACGCTTAGCTGAGCAGCGCGGGCACAGGCGTGCCAATCGCGCAACGCGCGATTCGAGCTATGTGTTGCAGCGGCTATGGACTCGCCGGCGGCGTTCAGAGTGCAGGGTGCCGGAGTATGAAAGTTTACGGTGTGGCACTCATTTGCGGTCTGCTGGCGTTCGCGGACGTTCGCGCTCCTCACTCTGTTTGCGGCCGATGGCAATCCACGGAACGGGTCAGCGACGGTCCCAACATGATTCTGAATGTCGAGCGGACGGCGGGTGAATTCGGCGGCACTCTGGAAATGGGAGGACTGACACTGGACGGGAAGCACGACATGCGGATGGAATTCGCCATCCAACACGTGCGGATCCAAGGCAGCGTGCTTATCTTCGAGGTGAACTCACCGGAAGAGGAGCCCAGCGTGCTGCATCTGGAAATGACGCTGAAGGATGACGGCGAGGGGGACTTGAAGTTCGTGGCCGAGGATGACAAGCGTATCGAAGATGGCCCCAGGTTTCGGATGAGGCGGTGAAGTGGACGAACCGCTCTAGCTAGGACGTGAAGGAGGGCCGCTTGGGATAGCGGCCCCACATGGCTGGTTAATGGCCGACGACGAAAAGAATGCCGGCGTTCTGGCTATAGATCTTGCCGTCGCTGCCCATGGATGTTGGCGTGTAGGCCGCGCCGAGCGCAAGCTGCTGGAAGATCCTTTGCTTCAGCGTGCCGCCCTGGTTGATGGCGTACAGATTGCCGTCTTCGCTGTTGGCGTACACCACTCCATTACTGTCCACCGAGTGGCCGTTCACGCACCACTCGAAGCCTTCCGGATGATCTGAGACGCAGGTGATGGATCCGTCCGGTTGCCTCGTGCAGCTCTCGGTGTTGGTGCTTTTGAAGCTCCACTGGACCTTCAGGTTTTGATCGAGCTGGGTGATGTTGAGCGCTACGGGCGACGCTGGGTTAGTGGCGGTTCGATCCAGGGGACACAGCCGGGCGACGTCCGCATCGGAACAACTGTTGCAGTTACAGTAAGAGCCCACCCCGCCATAGTGATTGTCCTTGATCACCAGCGAAAAGCAGCTGGGGTCGCCGCTCGGGCAGTTGTTGTTGTCCAAATGGGCGATGGCCGGAGTTTCATCCCATCCGAAGAGATAGGCGGTTTTGAAGTTGCCATTCTTGTCCCACTTCATCATGTGGCCCTGTGCGTAGTTGTAGCGGGTGTAAGCGCCATAGAAGACGCTGCCGTCGGAAGCGACGGCGGGCGAAGAGGATGAATCGTCCAGCACGCGGCCGCCGGGCTTTCGATTCGTGGCCGGATCGACGCCGGGATTGGCTCCCACGCGGCATCCACCGGGCGAGCCGTTGGGAGGCAGAGTGCCGCCGTTCGACGGAGCCACGCCGCAGCCGTCGTTGAAGCGCTCTCGCAGTGAAGAGGCCCACTTCAAAGTCAGGTTGGGCTTCACCGCCACCAGGAACGGGTAGCGGCTGTTGAAATGGGAGCGGGTAATGCTATAGATAGTGCCGTCCGGCGCGAGAGCCGGCGCAATATTCAGAGCGACGCGTTCGGTGCCGCAGGTCACGGTGCCGGGAACGGACGTCGGGCTTGGCGGCCAAGGTAATGTCGCTGCATTGTCGGAGAACGTCGCCAAACACTGGTCGGTGGGGTTCGGAGCGATGCCGGCAAGCAGGGTTTTGTAGCTGGCCATGGTAGCCGCGTTCGACGGCGTTACTTTTACCAGCCACGAATCGGTTGCGTCCTTGTTGAAAAACTCGTTGTCCGCCGAAAGGCCATTCTGCTTGACGGCGTTGTAGAACAGGTTGCCCTCTGGGTCGGCTGTGATGGGACCCGCCTGGTAGGTGTCCGGGTCGGTTCCAAACGGGCTGATCCGCGCAATGAAAGCTCCGTTGGCCGGGTTGAGCTTGATGATGCTGCCGCTCGCGCCCGGCAGATAGATCGCGCCGTTGGCCAGCGTGGCGTGAAAGACGGGCTCCCAAAAATCGCCGAGATTGCCCGGGGCTTTCCAATCGCTCTGGTAAGACCAGGTCTGGACCAACCGGCCATCCTGCCATCTAAATCCGTTTTCGCCCCAGTTGAGGGTGGCGAAAATGCCGGTGTTCGGGTCCAGCGTGCCGGTCTTGAATTCCATGTACACCTTGTTGCCGTCGATCAATGGGACTTGATAGTGAGCCAGCAGCGTTCCGCCACCCGCGTTCAACTCATCGGGAATGGTGTGGTCATATAAAACGCTGGCCAGGATGCGGTTCAGGTCTTGACCGGCGACGCCGGGCGTACCGGTATGTTGGGGATTGACCATCCACTGAGGCCAGAACTGGCCGAACGCCAGAGTTGGGACCACGAGCGCGGCGGCCGTGATCGCCATTGTTCTTAGAAAAATTCGCATTGTTTCTCTCCCTTTTGCAGCTAGTAAACTCAGCATGTAAACCGGGACTGATATTATCGCCTGGGCGTCTTTTATGCAATAGGGAAATCTACGTGAAATCGCGTAGTTGACGCGCTAACTTCCTGAATGCAAAAAGGATATAAATTTACTTGGAGGGCGGAAGCGCAGCGGCGTGTGGATGTAAAAGACTGATTCTTACTTCAACAACTTATCGATTTCGGTGAAGAGACCTGGGCCTTCGAACACGGAGGTGTTGCCCGAAGAATACTCAAAATCATTACGGATCCAGCCGCTCTTGTCGATTACGAAAAGATGCGGCACGTCCATGTGTCCCTGGCCGGGCTTGGCCTGAACGTAGGAAATGGTCATCTGACCCATATCGAAAACGATAGGGGTAGTGATCTTGTTCACCGAGACGAATTTTGCTACCGTCGCCGGGTTGTCGGGAGGGACCACTACGGAAATGATCATCACCTTGTCGCCATACTTCGCCTTCACCTTTTCGAGCGTGGTAGAGAGCAACAGGCAGTGGGGGCAGGTGGTGGTCATGATATCGATGAGCAGGACCTTGCCGTGATAATCCTGCGGATCGTAGAAGTGTTTATAGTCGGCGTCGGGCAGGGCGAAGCCGGGCGCACGACGGTTGGAAAGCTCGCCCGAGGCGAACAGGCAAACGGCAGACAAAAGGACGAGGAAAACGGATCGCATAATTCAACTTACCAGCTTACTCAGGGATTCGGTATAGGGTGCGCGGGCGACGCCGCGTTCGGTGATGATGGCCGTGACATAGCGGTGGGGCGTGACGTCGAAGGCGGGATTCTGAACCTCGGTGCCTTCTGGAGCCACCGCCATGCCGAACAGGTGAGTGACTTCGGAAGCAGCGCGCTGCTCGATGGGAATCTGTTCGCCTGAGGCGAGCGTAAGGTCGAGCGTTGAAACGGGAGCGGCAACGTAGAATGGGACGCCGTTTTCGTGAGCGAGCACGGCGACCGAGTAAGTTCCAATCTTGTTGGCAACATCGCCATTGGCGGCGATGCGGTCCGCGCCCACTACCACGCAACCGATCCGGCCGGAGTGCAGGAAGTGTCCGGCCATGTTGTCGGTGATCAAGGTGGCGGGGATGCCATCGTGCCGCAGTTCCCATACGGTGAGGCGCGCGCCTTGCAGGAACGGGCGGGTTTCATCGGCATAGACATCGATGTGCTTGCCGGAAGCGATGGCGGCGCGGATCACGCCGAGCGCGGTGCCGTATCCGGCGGTAGCCAGCGCGCCTGCATTGCAGTGCGTCAAGACAGTTTTGTGATCGGGGACCAGTGGAGCGCCGTTGCGGCCGATGCATTCATTGATCGCGATGTCCTCCAGGCGGATGCGCTGGGCTTCCTGGATCAGAGCTTCGCGCAGCTCCGCGAGCGGAGTGCCGCGCAGTTCCTGGTAGCGGCGGCGCATGCGATCGATGGCCCAGAAGAGGTTGACGGCCGTGGGACGCGTGGCGGCAAGCGTCGCGCAGATCTCCTCGAACTCCGCCTCCGTGGCGGCATCGCGCATTCCGATCGCGACTCCCATGGCGGCGGCTACGCCGATGGCCGGAGCGCCCCGGATCACCATGCCGCGGATTGCCTCGGCCACTTCGCGATACGTCGTGCAGGTAACGTAGGTTTCTTCGCGCGGGAGGCGGGTCTGATCGATCATGACCACCCCCGCGCCGGTCCATTGAATAGTTTCTATCATCGTGCCATGAATCCGACAAACTCAGTGAGATTGAAAGCGGCATGCAGAAAGGCGGAGGCCGCGGTTGATTCCGACTGGTAGCGCACGTACCCGAAGGCGATGCCCGCCAGCGTGACGATCAAGATGTGCTGCCAGGAATACGAGTATTCCGGGGCGTGCAGGCAGCCAAACACGATTCCGGTGAGAACGATTCCCAGTGCGGGTCCAGCCGTGCGAATCACCAGCGGCATAACGAACCCGCGGAACACCAGTTCTTCGCACACCGGTCCGACGATTACAGCGAAGACGAAGAACAACATGGTAGTGGGCCGCCCCTTCAGCATCTGATCGAAGGGAAGGCTGATGAGAGGCGCGCGCAGCAGGAAGCCCACTACGCCGAGCCCCAATGCCAGCAGCGGCCCCGCGAATAGCGCTGACAGCATCCCCTTGAACGGGAATTTCCAGCCCAGCGATTGCCAGAACGGACGGTTGTATTTCAGTCGAAACAGTGCGCGTATAAAGGCGAACGTAAGGACGTACCAGATAATTTGAACGATGAGTTGTCCAAACGCCGGAGTGGGGAGCAGCCCGGGGACGGTGTTTCGGATTCCCTCCACCATGAGGGAGGCGAGAAAGAGTGAAGGGATGGCCAGAAGGACGACGAGTGCGACGTCCATGTAGTTCCAGAACGGCCGGCGGACATCGCCATCCGCGTGCGCAGGCGAGAGGGAGCCAACCTCGGGCATCATGACTGGGACTCGCATTCGATGAGGGCCGCGGCCAGCAAAGGAATAAGAATTTCGTGGTGACCCGTGATAGAGTAACCGTGCCCCCCGGAGCGCGCGTGCGGGCGCTCCACCACGTTTACTCGCGGACGATAGTGCTGGAGAAAATCGAAGTTGACAGTAGTGAATCCCGTGAGCGGGTGTCCCAGATTGCGCACTACGGACACTGCTTTCAAGAAAACCTCTGGCAATATCACGGCCGAGCC
>JAYTVY010000212.1:0-3029 GCA_043743755.1 Bryobacterales bacterium
TGCGGAAGGTTTATTTTAGCAGGGGGGGTGCGGATTATTTGAAGCGGAGCCGGGGGGCTCCGCGCGGCACGGGGGGGCCGCCGTACGAAATTCGGTGTAGGTGTGGGTTAAGCCGGTGAGGAGTGGGATTTTTGCTTTCCATCCGAGTTTGGTGAGGCGGGTGACGTCCAGGAGTTTTCTGGGGGTGCCATCGGGTTTCGAGGGATCGAAGACGATGTTTCCCTGGAAGCCCGTCACCTCGGCCACCATGCGCGCGAGTTCGCCGATTTCGTGATCCTGGCCGGTGCCCACATTGATGATGCCTGGGTCCTCATATTCTTGCATCAGGAATACGGCGGCATCCGCCAGATCGTCCACATGTAAGAATTCGCGGCGTGGTTTGCCGGAACCCCACACCACCACTTCTTGAGCTCCCGACTGCGTGGCTTCGTGAAATTTTCGAATCAGCGCGGGTAAGACGTGCGAAGTTTCGAGGTCGAAATTGTCTCCGGGGCCGTAGAGGTTGGTCGGCATCAGCGAAATGGCGCGAAACCCATACTGGGTTCGATAGGCTTGCGCCATTTTGAGCCCGGCGATCTTGGCGATGGCGTACGGTTCGTTGGTAGGCTCCAGTTCGCCGGTGAGCAGATCCTTTTCTTGAATCGGCTGAGGCGCCAGTTTCGGATAAATGCAGGAGGAGCCGAGGAATTCAAGTTTCTGCACGCCGTTCCGGTAGCCGGCGTCGATGACGTTCAACTCGATGGCGAGGTTGTCGAAAATGAACTCGGCCGGATAAGTCTGGTTCGCCAAGATTCCGCCGACGCGAGCGGCGGCGAGAAATACGTACTCGGGCTGCTCTTCCAGAAAGAAGCGGTCCACTTGCGCGCGATCGCGCAGATCGAGTTCCTTGCGCCCGCGCTGGATCAAATTGGAATAGCCCAGGGATTGGAGCCGCCGGACAATGGCCGAGCCAACCAGACCTCGATGGCCCGCGACAAAAATCTTGCTATCGCGCTGCATTCCGGCTAGCGCTGCGCGGCGCCGCGCAAGACCAGTTTGTGCCCGGCGAGCGCCAGCGTCTGCTCCTGGCGGGCCAGTTCCAGATCGTGCTCCACCATGATGCGGACCAGTTCTTCAAAGCTGACGCGAGGCGCCCAGCCGAGAACGGAGCGCGCCTTGGAAGCGTCTCCGCAAAGTGAATCGACTTCAGCGGGCCGCAGATAGCGAGGGTCGGTGACCAGGTGGCGGTTCCAATCCAAACCGCAGCATTCGGCGGCGCGATCCAGAAATTCCCGTACGGAGTGAGATTCGCCAGTGGCGATGACGAAATCGTCCGGCGCGGGCTGCTGCAGCATCAGCCACATGGCTTCCACATAGTCGCGCGCATAGCCCCAATCGCGGACTGAATCCAGGTTGCCGAGAAAGAGCTGGTCCTGCAGGCCGTAGCGGATGCGGGCCAGCGCGCGGGTGATCTTGCGCGTCACAAATGTCTCGCCGCGGCGCTCGGATTCGTGATTGAAGAGAATTCCGTTGCTAATAAAGAGCCCGTAGGATTCGCGATAGTTCACTGCGTACCAGTGGGCCGCCACTTTACTCGCGCCATAAGGGCTGCGCGGATAAAAAGGAGTGGATTCATTCTGCGGCGGCGGCGATTTGCCGAACATTTCCGACGATCCGGCCTGATAGAGCCGCAGCTCGCGGCCCGAGTGCGCCGAGTAATCCCGCACGGCTTCGAGCAGGCGAAGAGTGCCGGTGGCGACGATGTCCGCCGTATACTCGGGCTGATCGAAACTGACTCGCACGTGCGATTGCGCGGCGAGGTTGTACACTTCCGAAGGCCCGATCTCCTCGAGCAGATTGCGCAGCGGCCCGCTGCCGGCCATATCGCCATAATGAAGCCGCAAAGCGGAGCCGGGTTCGTGCGGATCGGCGTAAATATGATCCAGCCGTTCGGTATTGAAGCTGGACGCGCGGCGCACCACGCCGTGGACTTCATATCCCTTGCCGATCAGAAATTCGGCCAGGAAAGAGCCATCCTGACCGGTAATTCCAAGGATGAGAGCTTTCTTCATGATTCGGGCGCACCCCCACGATAGCACGGCCCGCGTGGACCTAAAGCCTTCTTACACCCGCAACAATAGTCCGCTTGCCGGCATGCCAGTAACGCGCGAGAGAGCGTAGGCGTACCAGCGAAGCTGGCGCTCATAGCCCGTCTGAGCCGCGGCCAGCCACGCGTCGGTTTTGAAATCGACCACAGTCCAGGCGCCGTTTTCGAGGAACGCGAGATCGGCGATGCCTTCGAGCAGCACATCATTTTCGATGCGCGCGGACAGCGGGAGCTCGCGATGAAACCGCGATGCGCGGCGCGCTTGTTCGAACACTGGATGAGCCAAGGCCGCGGTGACGGCCTCTGAAGCGGACGCGGTTTCGTCCGGTCCGGCGCGCAACAAACGGCCATGCAAGCGGGCCAGTGCCGCGATCCGCCCGGGAGCGGCCGCGTCGAATCCCGCATCCCGCAGAATTGCATGTACCAGAACCCCGAACAGTCTTCCCGCTGGGCGTCCCTCGGCTCGCGTTACGGATTCAACGCGAATCTCGACGCTGGACGGCGGGGGTTCAGACGTATCGCTGGGCGTCAAGATTCGAAGACGAGGGCGCGCGCCGGTCAGCAGCGTGTGATCGCGATCCGTTCCCCACTCGCGATAACGGCGCACGCTTTCGGCGGCAAGCGGGGCGGGCTCGGCAGCGAGGATGTCTTCTTGGTGCAATCCGAAATTCTCGGGAACATTCAGCCGCAGCGCGGCAGGATCCCACCAGACCACGCCGTGTCCGCCGACGCGCGCGCGATGCAGCCCGGGCTTCACCGAGACGTCCTCGGCGTGACTTGAATATTCCATGGGGCGGTCCAGCACGGTGGCATCGCCGCGAAACGGCGGGCAACCGGCGGGGCTGGCCGCGTTCCGGCAATCACGAGGAACGGGGTAGAGCGCCTTGTTCAGCGGCGCCAGCCAGCCATCGCGTTCCTCGTCACCCACCACGGGAACCACAAT
>JAYTVY010000213.1:0-5011 GCA_043743755.1 Bryobacterales bacterium
GAGCGAAGGCACTTTCGCGGAAGGTCTCAACCTCACCAGCGCCTCCGTGCATACTCTGAACATCGGCGATGGCAGCGCCCTGGTGGCCGGCAGGTCGCGCCTCGATAATTTCCGATTCGACATATTTGAGGCGCTGGATCCCGTCAATACCTGGAAGAGCCTGGTGGCCGCGCAGGATCCGAAACAGTTCACGCGCGATCCCTACCAGATGCTGGAAAGGTATTTCCGCGGCAGGGGCATGCGTCATCTCGCCGATGGCGTGTACTTTGCGGGACGTCACGCCGACCGCTCTTATATCGGCCCCGGCTCGCCTCGCAAACGCGTCCTCGATACCCTGGCCTGGATCTTCACCGGCTATGGTGTCCAGTTGATACGTCTCGGAATTGGGATCGCTTTTTTCCTGGCGCTAGGCACCGCGGTCTTCTGGGACGATGCCGCGCTGGCGCCTGCCAAGCCGGAGCCGGCGGCGGCGGTGCACGCCAAGGCCGCGCCTCCGCCGGTGGTTGTGAAATTCTTCCGCCGCTTCGGATATAGTCTGGGCTCCCTGCTGCCGTTAGTCGATTTGCACTTGTCCAAGGATTGGGAACCCGTAGGCGATTGGCGCCGCGCTTACCTCGCCTTCCACATCGCGGTTGGTTGGATCCTGTTTCCCCTGCTGCTGGCCGGCATCACCGCCCAGCTCAACAAGAACTGACGCGCGCGGCTCAAACAGCTGCAATACAATCAATCTCAACCCGCACATCCCGCGGGAGCCGTGCTGCCTGCACGGTTGACCGCGCCGGGGGATCCACCGGAAAGTACCGGGCGTAAACTTCATTCATCCGCGCGAACTCGCCCATGTCCAACAAGAAGACCGTCGTCTTCAGCACGGACGCGAACGACGCTCCGGCTGCTTCCAGCACGCCCTTGAGGTTCTCGAATACCCTCTCGGTCTGCTGCACAATGTCGCCTTCCACGATCTGGCCGGTCTTCGGATCCAGCGGAATTTGCCCGCTCAGGTACGCCACGCCCCCAATGACAATAGCCTGGGAATAAGGCCCGATGGCCTTCGGCGCGGCATCGGTGGAAATCGCTTGCTTAGTCATAGGTTCAAAGTTCCTGTCAATTCTTTCACACTTTCCAATCGCTGGACGCGCACGAACTCGTCCAACTCGTCGATCACCTTCAGCGCCGCCGCGGGATCCCAGAAATTGGCGGTGCCCACTTGCACCGCGCTGGCCCCGGCGATCATGAACTCGGCCGCGTCCTCACCGCTGCGGATTCCCCCCAGCCCGATCACTGGGATCTTCACGGCGCGCGCAGCCTCATACACCAGCCGCAGCGCGATCGGCTTGATGGCGGGCCCCGACAGCCCGCCGAATCCCGCGCCGATCCGCGGCTTGCGCGTCCGGGCGTCGATGGCCAGCGAGACGAACGTGTTCACCAGGCTGAGCGCGTCCGCACCCGCGTCCTCGGCCGCTTTCGCCAGCGGCTCGATGCGCGCCACGTTCGGCGATAGCTTCACAATCAGCGGACGCCTGCGCGCCAGCGGCCGCACCAGCGCGATCAATTCCGCCAGACACACTGGATCGCTCGAAAAGTATATCCCGCCGTGTTTCGTATTCGGGCAGGAGACGTTCAGCTCATACGCGGCCAAACCCTCGGCGTCCTCCAGGATGCGGATCACCTCCGCATAGTCCTCCGGAGCGTAGCCGAAAACATTGGCGAAGATCGCGGTGCGAAAGCGCCGCAGCGCGGGCAGCTTCTGCTCAACGAACGCCCGCGCGCCCATGTTCTGAAGCCCGATGGAATTGATCATCCCCGCTTCGGTCTCCCACATACGCGGGGGGGGATTCCCGCGAATCGGCTCGCGCGACAGCCCTTTGACTACGATTCCACCGAGCTGGTTCAGATCGGCGACGGACTCGAATTCGAGACCGTAGCCGTACGTCCCGGAGGCGGCAATCACTGGATTCTGCAAGGGGATCCCGCACAGCGTGATCCCGAGGCGGCTCATTCGGTTCTAAGCATAACAGACGGCCTTGAGTAGCATCCTGTCAGGCGAATCCCCTATAGAAGTTTTAGCGGAAACGGTCGATAAACAGAAGTGCAGAAGCTGTCGGTCCAGACCACGCAACCCGGCCGGCCCGCACGCTTCCGGTCTTTAGCCTCGAAATTCTCGCTTTTTACCGTCACCCTGGTCTTCTGGATGGTGGCTACTATCCTGGCCTATGACTTGCGCCAGGACACCTTTGACGTGAAAAAAGGCCTCTTGCTGCTGGTAGTGGTGCTGCTGGTGGCGGGAGCCATTTCCCGGTTTACCATCCGCCTGCTCGCCCGGCCATTGTCGCTGCTCGGCTCCGGCATCCAATCAGTCGGGATGGGCCGCCTGGATCGCCTGCAGATAAGCCCTACCGGCGATGAGATCGAAGTGCTGGGGGAGAACTTCAACAAAATGATCGATGCTCTGGCTGCCTCGCAGGCCGAAGTGCGCGAGCATCAGGAGCTGCTGGAACAACGCATCAAACAGCGCACCGAAGAGCTGGAGGAAGTCGCGCTGCGGGCGGCGGCCGCCAGTCACGCGAAGAGCGAGTTTCTGGCCAACATGTCGCATGAGCTGCGCACGCCCATGAACGGCATCATCGGAATGCTGGACATCACGCTGGACAGCCGGCTGATGCCGGATCAGGTTGAGCAGCTGGCAACCGCGCAGCGTTGCGCCTATTCGCTGCTGTCCCTGCTCAATGACATCTTGGATCTCTCGAAGATTGAAGCCGGGAAGATGGTGCTGGAGAGAGTCCCGTTCAGCATACGCGCGATGGCGGAGGACTGCGTGCGCGGCCAGCAGCCGAACGCGGCGCGCCAAGGCGATACCTTGCAACTCGAAATCGCCCCGGAGGTCCCGTCGCAGATTGTCGGCGATCCCTTGCGCATCCGGCAGATCCTTTCAAACCTGCTGAACAATGCCGTCAAATTCACGGAGCGCGGCTCGGTGCGCATGAAGCTGGACAGCCGGGTGACGGGCGCGGATACGTTGTCACTGCAGGTTACCGTGCTGGACACGGGCACAGGCATTCCAGCCGACAAACTGCCCTTCATCTTCGACAAGTTCACTCAGGCGGATGGCAGCGTAAGCCGCAAGTACGGCGGTACCGGCCTGGGTCTGGCTATCACCAAAAGCCTTGTGGAGATGCATGGAGGAGAGATCCGGCTGGAAAGCGAAGTGGGCCGGGGAACCACGTTTTACGTCGCCTTGAACGTGCAACAGGCGGGACCGGACGTGGCGACGGCGCCCGTGCGCGAGCCTGCCCCGCGAACCGAGAGCGCCGGGACCGACTATCCCGCTCGCATCCTGATTGTCGAGGACAATGCGGTGAATCAAAAAGTGGTGATGACCGTGCTGCGCAAGCGCGGTTTCGCCATTGAGGTGGCTTCGCACGGCCAGGAGGCCCTGGACGCACTGGAGCGCGAGCAGGATTTCAACTTAATCCTTATGGACGTCCAGATGCCCGTGATGGACGGCCTGGAAGCCACCCGCCTCATCCGTCAGGATGCGCGCTGGAAACACATACCCATCGTCGCCATGACCGCCCACGCCATGAACGGCGATCGCGAGCGCTGCCTCGCAGCCGGCATGGACGCCTACATCTCCAAACCCGTCCATCCCTCCCAACTGCTTGCGGTAGTGGACCAAAACCTCTTCGCCGGCCGCCCCTCCTAAACACCGTCCCGCACCGCCGCCCAAGCCGCCGCCACGTCCTCCCAAGTGGTCGCAATATTCCCGATCGCCAGCCGCAACACGAACTTCCCGTTCAGCACCGTATGCGACAAAAACGCGAACCCCGACGCATTCACACGGTCCAGCATCTCCCGATTCTTCTCGTCGGAATCCCGCAGCCGGAAACAGACCAGCGACAGCGGAACCGGCGCGCACACTTCAAACCTGGGATCGGCTGCGATCAGCGCCGCCAGCCGCTGCGCATATCCCACATGACTCCGGATCAACGCGGCGATGCCTTCGCGTCCGAAATAGCGCAGCACAAACCAAAACTTGAGTGACCGGAAGCGCCGTCCTAGCTGCACCCCGTAATCCATGAAATTAATGGCTCGCGGATCGTCGGCGGTCTTCAAATATTCGGGCACCAGCGAAAACGCGCGCCGCAGAATCTCCGGATGGCGCGTGTACAACACGCTGAGATCGATAGGCGTGAAGAGCCACTTGTGCGGATTGATCACCAGCGAATCGGCCTGCGCCGCGCCTGCGAGCACCCAGGCGAAGTCCGGCGCCACGGCGGCCGATCCGCCGTACGCCGCATCCACATGCAGCCAGAGATTGTGCCGCCTTGCCACTTCGCCAATCGCCGGGACCGGATCGATGCTGCTGGTGGACGTGGTCCCGGTAGTGGCGACAACACAGAAGGGGCGCTTGCCCGCCGCGAGGTCGGCCGCAATGGCCTGTTCCAACGCATCCACGCGCATGCGGAACGCGTCATCGACCGCGATGTGGCGGACGTTATCCTGCCCCAGACCCAGTGTGATCGCGGCCTTGTCGATGGAGGAATGCGACTGGATGGAGGTGTACAAAACCAGGTCGCCGCGCGTTCCCCGCCGCCGCGCATCCGGGTCGGCACGCTCGCGCGCAGCAGCCACGGCATGCAGAGTCGAGATGGATGCCGTGTCGTAAATAATCCCGAAAAAATCCGGCGGCAAGCCGATCCATTCGCGCAGCCAGCCCAGTGTCACCTGTTCCAGCTCGGATGCCGCGGGGCAGCTTTTCCAAAGCATGCCATTCACGTTGAGCGCGGCGGCCAGCATTTCGCCCAGAATCCCCGGACCGGACGCCGAAACCGAAAAAAACGCGAAGAACCGCGGATGGTTCCAATGTGTCAGCGCAGGAACGATGTGCTCGCGAAAATCCGCCAGGATGGCGTCCATCGGCTCGCCGCGCTCGGGCCCGGAAGCCGGCAAGCGATCCACCAGTTCGCCGGGCCGCATGTCCGGCAAGACCGGATAGTTTCGAATATTCTCCAGG
>JAYTVY010000214.1:0-3421 GCA_043743755.1 Bryobacterales bacterium
TTCGAGCTTATCCACTTGCGCGGCCGCTACTCGGTCGACGATGGGGAATGAGCGCGGAGTTGTGGGGGTGCTGTGATCCGTGGTGGCGATGGTCAGGTCCGGCCGGCGGACTTTCAAGCCGCGGATCCGCAGACCGTCAAAGGCCTGGGGCGACGTCACTTCATGCACCAGGTGCAGATCCACGTAAAGGAGAGCGGGCGCGCCGGGCTGCTCGGCGACAACGTGGCTGGACCAAAGTTTTTCGATCAGGGTGCGTGGCTGCATTGCTTCTCTCTTCTTATGATCGCGCGACTGCCCGGGCCACGGCATCGCCGACTTCGGAGGTGCTGGCGGGCGCGCCGGCGGGCTTCAGGTCGGCGGTGACACGGCCGCTGGTTAGTACCGCTTCGATGGCCTGGTTGACGGCCGCCGCTTCCGCCTTCAGATCGAAGCTGTATTCGAGCATGGCCGCCACGGATCCGATGGCGCCCAGCGGATTGGCCTTGTTCTGGCCCGCTATGTTGGGCGCCGAGCCGTGGACCGGTTCGTAGAGACCAACCCACGCGCCGGAGGGACGCAGGTCGCCGATGGAGGCGGACGGGAGCATGCCGATGGATCCGGCGAGTACCGCGCCTTCATCGCTGAGGATGTCGCCGAACATGTTCTCCATCACCAGGACGTCAAAGCGCCGCGGGTTGAGCACCAGCTGCATGGCGCAGTTGTCCACCAGGATGTGTTCCAGCTCGACATCGGGAAACTCGGCGCCGATTTCGGTCACCACTTTGCGCCAGAGCTGGGACACTTCCAGCACGTTGGATTTGTCGACGCTGGCGACTTTGCGGCGGCGGCTCTGCGCCAGGCGAAAGGCCACCCGAGTGACCCGCTCGATCTCGGCGCGCGAGTAGGTCATGGTGTTGACGGCGAACGTGCCGGATTTGTCAATGCCGCGCGGGGTGCCGTAATACAGGCCGCCGGTGAGCTCGCGAACAATGATCATATCGACGCCGTCCACCAGCTCGTTCTTGAGCGGAGATGAATCGAGCAGCGACTTGTACGCGCGCACGGGCCGAAGGTTGGCATAGACGCCGAGAGCCTTGCGGATGCCGAGCAGTCCTTTTTCGGGGCGCTTTTCCGGTGGCGCGGTGTCGAACTCCGGCAGGCCTACGGCGCCCAGAAGCGTGGCGTCGGCGGCCAGAGCGAGGTCGATGGTTTCTTGCGGCAGCGGAGTCCCGCCGGCGTGGATAGCGGCGCCGCCGATCAGTCCTTCACCCAGGGAAAGTTGATGACTGAACCGCTGTGCAACAGCTTGAAGCGATTTGACCGCCTCGCGCGTTACTTCTGCCCCGATGCCGTCGCCGGGCAGTATTAATATGTTGAGCTGCACAGCCTAGTGATTCGCCGCGGCGCTATGCTCAATTTGGCCCACCGCTTCGTGGATCAGCCCGAGGATCTCCTCATTGCGAACGCCCTTCTTGCGGTCGGCGATGTCGATGAAGCGCTGGTACACGTGATCCAGCTCGTCCTTCGAGAGGTTGAAGCCAAGGTGCTGGCAGCGATCATTCAGCGCGTGGCGGCCGCTGTGCTTGCCCAGGACCAGTTTGGCCTCGGGAACGCCGACGGTGTGGGGATCGATGATCTCGTAAGTGGTCTTCTCTTTCAGGTAGCCGTCCTGATGGATGCCGGCCTCGTGCGCGAAGGCGTTGTCGCCGACGATGGCCTTGTTGGGCTGCGGGCCGAAGGTGATGGTCTGGCTTAGCAACTGGCTGGCCGAGAAAATCTGCTCGGTCACGATGTTGGTCTTGTACGGGAGTCGATCCGGGCGAGTCTTGAAAGCCATTACGATCTCTTCAAGGGCGGCGTTGCCGGCGCGCTCGCCGATCCCATTGACGCAGCATTCGATCTGGCGCGCGCCGGCCTGCACGGCGGCGATGGAGTTGGCCACCGCGAGGCCCAGGTCGTCATGGCAGTGTACGCTCACGATGGCGCTATCGCCGAGAGCTCGGGCGATGGTTCCGATCATCGCGGCGTATTCCTCGGGGATCGAGTAGCCGGTGGTGTCCGGCAGGTTGACGGTGCGGGCGCCGGCGGCCACCACGGCTTTCGAAATTTCTTCCAGATAATCCCAATCCGTGCGGCTGGCGTCTTCCGCCGAAAACTCGACGTCATCGGTGTACGAACGGGCCAGCGTGACAGCGGCAACCGCTTCATCCAGAACTTGTTGGCGTGATTTCTTCAGCTTGTACTTGAGGTGAATGTCGCTGGTGGCGATGAAGGTATGGATGCGCGGACGGCAGGCGTGCCGCAGGCTGGCGGCGGCGCGCTCAATGTCGGGAGTGTTGGCCCGCGCGAGGGCAGCTACCGAGATCCACGGAAATTCTCGGCTGATGGCATCCACGGCGTCGAAATCGCCTTGGGAAGCGATAGGAAAGCCGGCTTCCATGATGTCCACGCCCAGCTCTACCAGTTTGGCGGCCATGCGCAGTTTTTCGGGCACCGTCATGCTGCAGCCGGGCGATTGCTCGCCATCGCGGAGGGTGGTGTCAAAGATATAGACGCGGTCGGGCATGCGAGAAATCCTCCTGCTCACTTCAGTATGAGTCGCGGAGGTAGATTTAGCAAATTAATAAGTACTGATGATCTGATAAGCGGAGTTTATGTAGCCGCCGACCGCCGATCCGGCTTCACCAGGAAGCGGTCAGCCTTGGGTGGTTCCGGAAGCGCGCCGATCTGCCGGAGCAGTCCTAGTTGATCCCAGCTGTTCCAGCCGGCGGTGAGCTTCCCGTCCTGAGTGTAGATGATAATGATTCCGGCCACGCGGATACGGCGATGGGTGGGCGGCACGCCCATACCGCCGCCGTCGTGAGTGCCTTCCAGTACGATGCGCACCGCCACTTTCCCGCCTTCCGCGATGGAGTCTTCGATGGTAACGCGGAGGTTGGAAAACGTCGCACGCATGGTGTGGAAGAATACCCTGAATTCGACGGGTCCGCTAACCGTGACATCACTTTCGCCGAGCCCGTAGGTCACCCCATGGCTGAATAATTCATCAATCGTCGCTTCCCGGCCTTGATTCCAGACCTCTTCAAACCAGCGGGCAACAATCGCTTTTGCATCTTCTTGCATGGTGTAACTTTAGCACGTGCACTGAAATATTGAATATTAATAGCAGCGGTGAGTTTGATAACCTTTGCTCATGGTGGAACTCTACCCGCTGAAGGTCTTCCTCACAGTAGCCACCGAAAAGAGTTTTTCGCGGGCTGCTGAGAAGCTGCTGCGGACGCAGCCGGCGGTCTCGCTTGCGATTCAGAAGCTGGAAGCGGATCTTCAAGAGAAGCTGATCGACCGGTCGGGGAAGGATCTGCTGCTTACCGATGCCGGCAAAATCGTGCTGGAGTACGCACGCCGATTTGAGAATCTCCAGGGCGATCTGGAGAATGCGCTC
>JAYTVY010000215.1:0-3576 GCA_043743755.1 Bryobacterales bacterium
GATACCTGTCGCGTAGCCGAATGGCCCAGTCAACTGTATAGAATCGTGGTGGCCATTGATCCGGCGGTGACCGGCGGCGAGGACGCCAGCGAGACCGGAGCCGTTCACGTAGATGGCACCGCGCGGTTGCAAACGGTTGACGGCCGCATGAATCCCTTTCTTGCCTGCGTGCTGGACAATTTTCAAACCCGCACCGGGTGCGCAGTCCTGCTGAATACTTCCTTCAACGGCAAAGGCGAGACCATCGTCGAGACTCCTGCGGATGCTCTCCGTTGCTTCCGCGCAACAAGTCTACACGCTCTGATTGCGCCTCCGCTGGTCATCCTACGGCGCGATTTCTCCGGCCACCCGCTGCGAACCTGATGGCGGCCATCTGCCCAGTGAATATCATTTCGCCGCATCGGGACGACGCGGCGTTTTCTCTAGCCCTGCTGTTGGAGCGGTTACTGTCCGCATCATGCGCTGTCCGGGTGGTGAACTGCTACACCGTTTCGGCATACGCTCCGCTGCTAGCGACCGCGGACGCGCGGGTGGTCTCGACGATCCGGGCCGCGGAAGACGAACTGTTTTTCGCCAGTCTGCCGGGCCAGCCGCTGGTGGCGGATTTGGGCCGGCGCGACGCGCCATTGCGCCTGGAGCGCTCAGCCGATGGAGTGTGCCATCCGCTCCCGTTCACCCAAGGTGATCGGGAGGAGATGGACGCGATTGGTCCGGAAATCGAGCGCGCTGCAGCTCAGGGGCCGTGGCTTCTGCCGCTGGCCATCGGCAATCACATCGACCATCGCTTGGTTCTCAGTGGAGGCTTGCTGACAGCGGGCAGCCGCGCCCTGGGCTTTTATGAGGATCTCCCTTACGCTGGGCGGCTGCCGGAGGAATCCGTAGTATCTGCGGCCCGGCAGGTGGAATCGCTGCTGGGCAATACGCTCCGGTCGCTGGTCGTGGGAACCGGAGACGGGGCTCTCCGCAAGCGGGCGCTCATCGGCGCTTACCGTTCGCAATTGGCGGATGCCGGCATGAATGAAATCGAAGCGTACACCCGTCGACGCGGAGGAGAACGGCTGTGGCTCGAAGACGAGTTGCACCGCGAACTGGCCGGGTATCTACGGCTCGCGCAGAGCGATTGCGGCGTCCAAACGGGTGGCGCGTAAGGCAGGTGCAGCGCATGCCGCGACGCAGATGGCCAGGATCAGTAAGACCACGGACACCGAGGTGAGCGGGTCGGCCCGCCCCACGCCGAATAGCTGGCTCTCTAGTAACCGCGATGTTCCCCACGCGCCCGCGAGACCCAGCGCTGCTCCAATAAGGGTAAGCTGCAAGCCGCGTTTAAGGATCAGCCCGATAGTATGGGACGCCGACGCACCGAGTGCGGTGCGGATAGCGATTTCGCGCTTGCGTTGCAGCACGGAGTAGGAGATCACGCCATAGATGCCGATCCCGTTCAGCCCTAGGGCGACGATCGCAAAAGCGGCGATCAGCGCCAGTAGCGCTTTACGGTCCGCGACTGTGGCGTCGATCCGCTCCGTGAGGGCCACCGGCCGCACTTGTTCGAGCAGTGGATCCAGGTCCTGGACGCGGCTGCGGATCGGGTCCGTGAGGGCCTGCGCCGTCAAGCGGGTGCGCACCACATATGTAAAACCGTCGGGCGGGAACTGGCCCATGGGAAGGAACACTTGCGGCGCTGACGCGGTTTCCAGCCGCTGCTGGCGTGTGTCACCCACCACCCCGACGATTTCCCACGGGGTTTCGCGCGGATAGGAGGCATTGAAGAACCCAATGCGCGCGTGCATCCCAGTGGGATTCTGGTTGGGGAACCAAGCCCCCGCTAGGGCGCGATTGATCACGCAAACGGCGGGTTGGCCGATGCGGTCGGTCGGCGTAAAGGCGCGGCCAGCCACGAGCGGAATGCGCATCACCTCGAAATAGTCCGGGCTGGCGATTCCGACATTGACGGGCCGGGCTTGCTTCGGACGCGGCTGGTCCGCCGGCCACAGTGTGGTCTTCTCCGACTGGCCCAGCAACGGGAGCCAGAAACCGCCGCCGGCCTCTTCCACTCCTGGCAGCGTGCGCAATTGCCCGATGAGGCTCTGGTGGAAGGCCATCAGTTTCGCATCATTGTTGTAGCGCGCCTCCGGGAGTCCGATTCCGAACACCACCAAGTGAGCCGGCGTAAAGCCCGGATCAGTTGCAAGCACTTTCCAGAAGCTGCGCAGCAGCAGACCGGCATTCACCAGCAGCACGGTGCTCAAGGCCACCTGCGCCACCACCAAGCCGCTGCGCAACGTTGTGCCGGAGCGGGCTTGCCCGCCCAGTTCGCCGGACTTGATTACCTGGTTGAGGTCCATCCTGCTCAACGCCAGCGCAGGCGCGAGTCCGAACAGGAGGCTGACGGTGGCTCCGATGCCCGCCGTGAACAGCAGGGTGGGCAAGTCGAGACTAGGATGCTGGATCTGCCGGAACCTCCCGGTATAAGCCTCCACTTGTGGCAGCATCCAGAAAAGCCGCAGGCAGGTGTGCGCGATGCCAATTCCCAACAGCGTGCCAGCCGTAGCCAGAGCTGCGCCTTCGGCCAAGAACAGACTGAAGAGTTGGCGGACGCCGGCTCCGATGCTCAAGCGGATGGCCACTTCACGCCATCGCCCCAAAGCACGGGCCAGCAGCAGGGTAGCGATATTGGCACAGATCACCACCAAAAGCAGTCCTACGGCCCCGAAAACGAGCCCGACCGGGCGGCTGGAATCACCCAGGAGCGCGGTTTGCAGGCTTTGCAGCCCGCCTCCGAAATTGCGGTTGGTGGCCGGAAATGACGCCGACAGCCGAGAAGCCACCGTTTGCAGCTCGGCGCGTGCCCTTTCCTCCGTAGCCCCGGGAGCGAGGCGGCCAACGGCGAACAGCGGCCCGCCGCCGCGTTGCTGTCCGTAATCTTTCTCGCTCAGGGGAATGTACAGGTCGGCTGCGTGGCCATTGAGCGCGAAGCGGAAGCTCTCTGGCAGCACGCCGGCAATCGTGTAATCCTCTTCGTTTAGCCGCAGTATCCTCCCGATGGACGCCGGATCGGCGCCGAATCGAGCCGTCCAGAGGTCGTGAGTGAGCCAGGCTACGTGGTTGCCGCCGGTATGCGCGTCCGTCGGCTCCCACGAGCGTCCCACCGCCGGAGTTACGCCGAGCGCGGGGAAAAACCCCTCGGTGATCATGCCCGCGCGTACCACTACAGGCGGCTGGCCTAGACCGAAGGTTCGCATGGCGCATCCGCCGATCGCGGATATGGTATGCGTTTGGCGCTGCCAGTCCTTCAGATCCAGCCAGCCTAACGCGACCGCTGTCTTATCGGCGCTGGTGCCGTACAGACTCACCAGCCGGTCCGCATCCGGATAGGGCAGAGGCCTAAGGACCAGAGAGTAGAGAACGGCGAAAACGGCGGCGTTGAAACCGATACCGAGGCCGAGCATCACGGCTACGGCAATCGCGAACAGCCGGGCACGGCGCAAAGACCGCAAGGCATCCGCGAGGCTGTGAGGGAGCAGCATGTGGAATCGGCGCTTACCCTGCAACGGCCTGCGGTACGCCGTGGACAGCCAC
>JAYTVY010000216.1:0-3089 GCA_043743755.1 Bryobacterales bacterium
AGCAGTTGAGCGCGGGCGAGAATCGCCGGCGGCGGATTGCGGCGGCGGTGGCGGCAGTACTGTCGGTGGTGTGCCTGGTGACGCCCGGCCCTCGGATGCTTCTGTATATCGCGGATGTTCTGGCAGTCACCGCCGCGCTGCTGTTAGTGCCCACACTGGCCGTGCTGGTGACGCGGGCGCTGCGTCCGCTCTTGCGCCGCCTGCTTCCGGTGGAAGGCACGCTCGCGGCGGACAGCCTGCTGCAGGCGCCGCGGCGTACTTCGGGAGCGGTTGCCGCGCTGATGCTCTCCTTGGCGCTGGTGGTAGCGCTCGGCGGCCTCACCCGCGCCAGTTATGACTCTATCCTGCTGTGGATGCGCGTCGCCCTGAATCCCGACCTCTTCGTCACGCCCTCCGAGAGCTTGACGGCGCGCAGCTTCCGATTTCCCGGAAGCATGACCGATGAACTGCGCGCGATCCCCGGTATCGGCCAGGTGCAAAGCGTGCGCGACGCGCGCATTCCCATTCGCGGCGTCCCCATTATGTTCGTGGCCGTGGACGTGGGCACCCTCCGCAGCCGCACCCAGGTGCCGGTAATCGCGGGCGACCGCGCCACCATGTTCGACCTCACCGCCGCCGGCAAAGGCCTGCTGGCATCCGAGAATTTCGCGCTGCTGCATGGATTCAAGGTCGGCGATATCGTCGAAATCCCCACGCCTGCCGGCATCCTGAGGCTCCCCGTTCTCGGCGTGGTGATGGATTATTCCGATCAGCAAGGCAGCATCCTGATCGATCGCGGCGTATACGTGCGCTACTGGAAGGACGATACCGTGAACCTGTTCCGCGTGTTCCTCGCGCCCGGCGCCTCGGAAGCGGACGTCAAGCGCCGCATCCTCGAAAAATTCTCCGGGGAGCGCCGGCTGTTCGTGCTCACCAACCGCGACGTACGCGCCTATATTCTAAAGCTCACCGATCAATGGTTCGGCATCACTTATGTGCAGATCGCGGTGGCCGTGCTGGTGGCCGTGCTCGGAATTATCAATACGCTGACCGTATCCATTACCGACCGGCGTCGCGAGCTGGGCGTGCTGCAGGCCGTGGGCGGATTGCGCAATCAGGTCCGCCGCACTATCTGGATGGAGGCGCTCAGCATCGGCGTCATCGGCGTTGTCCTGGGACTGGCGCTGGGCGCGGTGCAGCTTTACTACAGCCTGCGCATTTCAGCCGAGGATATCGCCGGACTCAGGCTGGACTACTTGTATCCGTACGGCATGGCTCTGGCGCTGTTGCCGCTGATGCTGGCCGCTGCCTTCATCGCGGCCGTGGGCCCGGGAGAGTCGGCTGTGCGCGGGTCCTTGGTGGAGGCGCTGGAATATGAGTAGGCTGGCGTGGCTGCTGGCGGCCGCCGTGACTGCGTTCGCTCAGGACCCGCGGCAGATTCTCGAAGAATCGCAAAAGCGGGTGCGCTCCAAATCCGAGCGTTACACGGGAACTCTGGAGATGACCGGCGCGAAGGGGAAGCCGCGCGCCTGGCAATGGACCTTTGCCCGCATCGGATCATTTGGCGAAAGCAAGTCCATGCTCCGCTTTTTGTCTCCCCCGGAAGTGAAAGGCGTCGCGCTCCTGATCGTCAATCACCCCAACAGTGCATCGGAACAGTGGCTCTGGACTCCCGCGATTGACCGCGAGCGCCGCGTCGCGTTACAAGACCGCTCGGGCCGCTTCTTCGGTACCGATTTCACTTTCGAGGATCTCGAAGAGCGCGACATCGGCCAGTTCGATTACCGCGCGGCCGGAACCGAAACCGTGGATGGCGCCCAGTGCTGGAAGATTGAGTCGCATCCGAAGCAAAACAATCCATCGCAATATACTTCTTCGCTGCTGTATGTACGGAAAGATAATTACGCGCTTGCCAAAATTGACAACTTTAGCCAAGGGAAGCTGGTGCGAACCATCCACTACGGCGACATTCAGAAAACAGATAGTCTCTGGGTCCCGCGGAGGATCGAGGTAGAGGACTCGGCCCGCAAGAGCCGCACGGTGTTGAAGCTGGAAAAACTGGAATACAACGTGCCCATGAAGCCCGAGGATTTCACCATCGAGGCGATGAGAAGATGAGAAGAGGCGCGTGAAGCCGGCTATTTTTTACGCATTTCCGGCAGGGCGTCAGCCATCATTTCCTGCGCCATGATCATTGTTCGACCCATCAGCGCCGGCATTTTTTCCAGCATCGCGCGGCCCGCTGGGGACTTGTAAAACGCGAGGGTACCCTCCAGCTCTTCCTCCGTGAACGTTTCCGCGTAAAGCGTTATCAGCCGGGGCTGGAGCTTATCCCAGCTCATGCGTTCGGCTAAAACCTGGCTCATCTTATTCTGCTCCTCCTCGGCTTTTGGTCTTGCAGCCGGAGCCATATTTGCAATTTGAGCACGTTGCATCGAGCGCATCTGTTCCAGTACTTGCTGGACCATCTGTTTGGCGTTGGTGATTTGGAAGATCTCTTCAATCTTGGCTGTCTTGGAAGCCTCGTCGGCGGATGCGGCGCCGGCCGATAGCAGCAGCGCGAGAACGGCGAGCATTACCTTTACGGGAGTGATCATGTTCTTAATTGTAGCCGTGGGGCGGGTCGCGATACCCTAGGAGTAGCTGTGCCGCTCTCTTCTTTCGACCCCCTGGTCCGCGAATGGTTCCTCCGGCGTTTCGCCGCGGTCACCGAACCGCAGAACCTCGGCTGGCCCGCCATCCTGGCCGGGCACGACGTGATTATTTCGGCCCCTACCGGATCCGGCAAGACGCTCGCGGCGTTCCTGATCTGCCTGGACACGCTGGTTCGGCGCGCGCGCGCCGGCACACTCGAGGATCGCACCGAAGTGGTCTACGTCTCCCCGTTGAAGGCGCTCTCGAACGATGTCCGCAAGAACCTCGAAGGGCCACTGCGCGAGATCGAGGAATTGGCGGCCGCTCAAGGAATCGCGCTGCAGACCATTCGGACCGCCGTGCGCACCGGTGACACGCCCACGCGGGAGCGTACCGAAATGCTGAAGCGGCCGCCGCATATCCTGGTGACCACGCCGGAATCGCTCTTCATCTTGCTCACGGCCGAGGGCTCCCGC
>JAYTVY010000217.1:0-4065 GCA_043743755.1 Bryobacterales bacterium
GTTTCGCCTCGACAAGGGCGACAGCTACCGCCCCCATTCCACCTTGACCAAAAATCCCTCGAGATCAAAAGGCCCCGAAGCCAGCCGCTCCAAACCGCAGTAATGTACGGCGGGCCCCCCGGCCCGCTGCGGGCCCCCCGGCCGGCATCCCCTACCGCGCCTTCAGCGCCTGCAGCCGCCCCAGCAATCCATTCAACGCCTGCTCCTGTTCCGCCACCGCCGGCCCCGACCTCGGCAACGGAGCGGCATCCGTTCCCTGCAGCGATTCCAAAATTCCCGCCAAATCCCCATTCAGCCGCGCCAGGCTCTGCCCGCCCGCCGCCCGCGGGCCGAATCCGGGTCCCGCCGCGCCCTCGATCGCAGCCGCCTCCTTATCCAGCTCCGAACCCTTCAGCTTCACCCGCAATGCCCGCAAATCCATCAGGGCCGCGTAATCCTTGTTCATCAGATCGCAGACCTTGCTCGACAGATCGAATTGCTGCTTCAGGCCGGCCAGCCCGGTCTTCACACGCGGGTCCATCGCCACCGTGAGCGGCTGCGAATAGCTGGTTCCCCCAACCGTGAGCTTGACGGTGTACTCGCCAGGCATCACCACGGTCCCCAGCGGGAAACGCGGGGTGTCATGATAAATCGCCGAAATAGGATAGTCATGCCGCAGCGCCCCCGGCGGCGGATAATGCAGATCCCACACGAAGCGATGCATACCCGCGCGCGCCGATAATATGCGCGGCATCCGGACCCAGTACGTGGGCACCGCCAGCTCTTTCTCCAGCTCCTGTTCAGTAACCTCCGGTATGTCGTCGCTCGCATAGCGCCGCACCAGTTTCTTGGAGGCGTCAAAAATCTCCAGCGTCACCGGCGTTGCCGAGTCCGCTTTGAGCGCGTAGTACAGAATCGCCCCGTCTGGCGGATTCTGAGCCGTCGGCTCCTCCGGCGGCAGCGGCGTGTCCGTGTTCTGGTTGCGGCGGACGCGATAGGTCAGCCGAGGCTTGAACAGGTGCGCGCTCGCCGACGATACCTCGGGCGTCATCTGCCGCAGCGGCGTCAGATCGTCCAGAATCCAGAATCCCCGCCCGTGCGTCCCTGCCACCAGATCGTCGGCATGAATCACGATGTCGCGAATGGAAATGGCCGGCATGTTCAAACGCAGCGGCTGCCACTTCTCGCCATCGTCGAAGGATACATAGACCGCCCGCTCGGTGCCCGCGTACAGCAGGCCCTTGCGAACCGGATCCTCGCGTACCGCATTTACCGGCTCATCCACCGGGAGTCCGTTGACGATCTCCTGCCACGTGACGCCCCGATCATGGGTCCGATAGATGTGCGGCCGCAGGTCGTCACAGCGTATCCGATTGACGGCCGCATATGCGGTGGTCGTATCGAAGTGCGACGCGTCCATTAGCGATACCTTGCTCCAGGCTGTCAGCCCCGGCGGCGTGACGTTCTTCCAGCTCGAGCCGCCGTTAACGGTGACATGGATCAATCCATCGTCCGTGCCCGCCCAGATTACGTTTACATCCTTGTGCGACGGCGCGATGGTGTAAATCACCCCCCGCCGCGTGGCTTGCTTGCGCGCTTCTTCGGTATAGATACCCACGCTGGACGGCACTTCGTACGATTCGCGAGTCAGATCGCCGCTGATAATATCCCAGCTTTGCCCGCCGTTCAACGTCTTGAACAGCACGTTCCCGCCCAGATACAGGATGTGCGGATCGACGGGCGAAAAGAGCAGCGGCGCCGTTCGCAGAAAACGATATTGTGCTCCGCGCCGCGCGATGGGTCCCACCTGCTGGACATCGCCGGTGTTCGTGTCATAGCGCGACACCTTGCCTCCATAGATGAGATTCGGATTCAGCGGATCGGGCGCGACATAGCCATATTCTTCCACTCCTATCGTGTGCCAGTCGCGAAACGTGATAGCCCCATTGTTCCCCCGGCTGGCCACCCCGGCCGACCCGCTCTCCTGCTGCCCCCCGTAAACCCAGTAAGGGAACTGGTTGTCGGTGATCACGTGATAAAACTGCGCCGTCGACTGGTTGTACCATGAGCTCCACGTCTCGCCCCCATTCACGCTGAGCGTGGCCCCCTGATCGCTGCCCAGCAGGATGATCTGCGGCACGTTCGGATTAATCCAGATGCTGTGATAATCGTCTCCGCCGGGTGCGCCCTTGATAGCTTTGAATGTCGTGCCGCCATCCATCGAGCGGTACGTCGATGTGTTTGCGATGTAGATCGTGTCCTTGTTCTTCGGGTCCGCTCCCACCCACGCGAAATCGGAGCCGCGCCCCCAGATCCGCATCTCGCCGTTCATCAGCTTCCAGGATTCGCCCCCATCGTCGGAGCGGTACAGCCCGCCGGCCTTGGCATCCACCAGCGCGTACAGGCGCCGCGAATCGTTGGGCGCCACCGTGATCCCGATGCGCCCCAGACCCTCGTCGAACGTAGGCAGTCCGCCGGTGAGCTGCTTCCAGTGGTCGCCTCCATCGGTGGATTTAAACAACCCGCTGCCGGGACCTTGCCAGGAGCCGTTCTCCCAGGGCCCTTGCCGCGCCGCCCACATTACGGCGTAGATCGTGAGCGGATCGGCGGGATCGAAGGCCAGATCCACCGCGCCTGTATTCTCGTCCTTGTAAAGAATCCTGGTCCAGTTTTGGCCGCCGTCGCTGGATCGATACACGCCGCGCTCGGTATTGGGACCATACGGATGCCCCAGCACGGCGACATACACCCGATTGGAATCGCGCGGATCCACCAGAATGGACGCAATCTGCAAACCATCCCTCAGCCCCAGATGCTGCCACGTCTTTCCCGCGTCGGTAGATTTGTAGATGCCATCGCCCACCGAAAGATCGGGCCGCTGCAACCCCTCTCCGCTGCCCACATAGATAGTATTTGGATCCGAAGGCGCTAGCGCTAGCGCGCCGATGGACCCGGTGGGCTGCTCGTCAAAAATCGGCTTCCACACCCGCCCAAAGTCGGTGGTCTTCCAGACCCCGCCATTAGTGGCGGCGCAATAATACACATTCGGCTGGCTGGGAATCCCCGCAATCGCTACCGTCCGCCCGCCCCGCGGCGGCCCAATCGATCGCCAGCGAAGCCCCCCGTACGGTGTGTTCTGGCCGTTCGCGGTCCACAGCCCAACGGCAAGCAGCAAGCAGCGACTGAAGTTCATGTCGGGCAGGTTAGCAACCTGCGGGCCGATTAGCAATCGGCCTCCGCTACTGTGGTAGCCTTCCGCAATACGATGAACCGCCTGTCGATCGCGCTATTCCTGTCGTCCATCCTTTCCGCCCAGGCCTTCCCGCCCGCACTCTTTGAGGGCCTTCAATGGCGGCTCATCGGCCCCTTTCGCGGCGGCCGCACCGTCGCCGTCACCGGCATCCCCGGCGACCCCACCACGTTCTACTTCGGCTCCGTCGGCGGCGGCATCTGGAAAACCACCAACACGGGCGTCACCTGGGCCCCCATCTTCGACTCGCAGCCCATCGCGTCCATCGGAGCCCTGGCCCTCGGCCCGTCCGATCCCAACGTGATCTACGCGGGCACCGGCGAAGCCGACATCCGCTCCGATCTCTCCACCGGCGACGGCATTTACAAATCCACCGACGCCGGCAAAACCTGGAAGCACGCCGGACTTCGCGATTCCCGGCACATCGCCCGCATCGTTGTGGATCCCGCGAACCCCGGCATCGTCTACGTGGCCGCCCTGGGGCACGCCTATGGCCCGAACGCCGAGCGCGGCGTGTATCGCTCAAAAGATGGCGGCGTCACATGGAAAAAGATTCTCGACAAAGGGCCGGATGTAGGCGCGGTTGATCTTGCGCTGGATGGCCAAACAATCTACGCGGCCATGTGGCGAGCCCGGCGCTCGACTTGGAGCCAATACGCACCGCTAGCTGGACCCGGAAGTGGACTCTATAAATCGACGGACAGCGGCGACCACTGGACGCAGTTGACCGGCCACGGACTCCCGGAGAGCGAGTGGGGCCGCGCCGGCGTGGCCATCGCCCCAGGGACGCAGGGAAAGCGCGTCTACGCCATCATCGATGCGGCGGCCGCGGCGGG
>JAYTVY010000218.1:0-4074 GCA_043743755.1 Bryobacterales bacterium
GGATCCAGCGGCCGCCGGCGGCGATTGCGCAGCCGATCAAGAGCGCCAGCGCCGGATAGCAGGGCATGGAATAGTATTCTTGCGTGGAGGAAAATGTGAAGAAAATCAGGATGAATCCGGTCCAACACAGGGCCAGCAGGCGCAGTCGGCCGGCACGGTCCACGGGGCGGTAGCTTAGTTTCGCGACAGCGGGCAGGAATACGCTCCAGGGAAAGAGCCACAGCAAGTGGAACAGCCAGAACCAGAGCCGCGGGACGGTATTGTAATCGCGGGGATAGCGCAGATTCAGGAACCGGAGCACATGCTCATTCATGAAGTAGAACCAGAAGAAACCGTGATACTGGCCGGGGCCGCTATGCATGGACCAATAAAAAACGGGCGGATTGCGAATGCTGGCGAGCACGTGCCAGGGCGCCGCGATCAAGAGCACGATCAATGCGCCGGTGAACGGATGCAGACGCTGCCAGGTCTGGCGCAGGAAGAGCCGGCGGGTGCAAGCCAGATAAACAACCGCGGCGCCGATGGGAAAAACAGCGGCGATGAGTCCTTTGAGCAGCAGGCCGATGGCGATGGAGGCGGCCATGGTCGCGGCCCAGCGTGCGGGATGCGGCTCATCGGGCTCCAGGGCGCGCAGGAATGACCAGATGGCGAGGGTGACGGCGGCAGTGAGAATCGCGTCTGGAATCAGGACGCGCGTGAACAGAAACAATCCCATGCAAGTGGATAGCGCGAGGCCGGCCCACAGGCCCGCGAGATCGGAGACGGCCCAGCTTCCAATGCGCGCGGTGAGCCAGCACAGAATCACGGTAAACAGCGCGACGGGCAGGCGCGCGGCCCAGTCGTGGACGCCGAATATCGCATAGGAGACGGCGATCATCCAGTACTTGAGCGGGGACTTTTCAAGATACGGTACGCCATCCAGGCGGGCGGTAACCCAGTCACCGGAATCGAGCATGTTGCGTGCGATTTGGGCTTGTACGGCGTCGACGTCGTCCATGAGATTCGGCGGGCTGATGCCGCAGCCCAGGAAAACGGCGGCCGCGAAGAGAATGACGATCAGCTCATAGCGGAAACGGCGTCGAACATCTCGGGAGTCTGCTCCAGATTCGGGTTCGATACGATCCCCCATCGTCTCATCCAAAGGAAGAGAGTCAACAGACCCCATAAGTGATATCCGAGATTAACACGGCGTTCCAAATGATTGCGAATGAGCGATTCCACGTGCGGCCAATGGAATAAGCCGGAGCCCTCCACCGCATCGCGGGTGAGAGTGTCCAGCAGCAGCGGCCGCAGAACGCCGCGGAGCCACTCGTGGGCCGGAATATCGAAGCCTTCCTTGCGGCGGCGAAGAATTTCGGGCGGCAGCTTGTCGCGCATCAAGTGGCGCAAGACAACCTTGAGATTCCAGCCGCTGATCTTTTGATTTTCGGGCAGGCAAGCGGCGAATTCCATAATGCGGCGGTCCAGAAATGGCGGCCGGACCTCGACGGAATGGGCCATGCTCATGCGGTCGCATTTGTAGAGAATGTTGTCGGGCAGATAGTAGTGCTGATCGAGCCAGAGATAGCGGTTCAAGCGCCCGGCTGGCTTCGAGGAAGCGCCCATATTGTTCATCAGCCACCCGACGGATGGGTGGCCGTTGCGGAGATGCAGGAGCTTTTTTTCGGACTCCGAGAACGTACCGTTCCAGAACATATGGGCCTCGGCGGGCGGCAGCAGCGAACCCCGCAGCATGCGCTTCAGCTTGTACTCGAAGCCAACCTTTTCGTCGGACACGGGAAGCGCGGAAGCCATGCGGGCAGTCAAGCGGCGCGCGAAGGCGGGCAGAATCCGGAGCGGGCGGGCGGCGCGGTCGGCCAGGTAGGTGTGGTATCCGCCGAAGAGCTCGTCGGCCCCCTCGCCGCTCAAGACCACGGTCGCGTGCGGCCGAGTCATGCGGGCCAGGAACCAAACCGGCAGCGCCCCTGCGTCGGCTCCCGGCTCATCGGAATGGTAGGCGAGGTTCTCAACCGCATCGGCCAGGCCGCTGGTGGATCCCAGGTCCAGCTCATGATGCTCGGTTCCGTAGCGTTCGGCCATCTGGCGCGCATAGACGCCATCGTCAAAAGAGCGGCCCCGGTATGCGATTGAGAAGGTCTTTAGACGGCCGGAGAAATGCTCCGCGGCGTAGTGCAGTATGGCGGAGGAATCGAGTCCCCCGCTGGCCCAGATGCCCAGCGGCACATCGGAGACCAGATGCTCGCGCACGGAAGCGCGCAGCAGGCCATCCAGTTGTTCCGCGGACTCGCCGAGCGAGCGGCCTGGCTGCGGATCAAAGCGCAGCCGCCACCACGCTCGCGTCGTAATGTGCCCGGCGCGCCACTCGAGGAAATGTCCGGCAGGCAGCTTCTCAATGCCCTCCACTAGCGTGTGAGGCGAAGGGACATAGTTCAGCGAGGTGAAATTGTGCAGGCCGGCGGGATCGATGCGCCGGTCGATTTCCGGAAAAGCGAACAAGGCTTTCAGTTCGGAGCCGAAGTACAGATTTCTGCCGTGGCGGTGGATATAGAGCGGCTTTATCCCGGCGTGATCGCGCGCCAGCAGCAGGCGTCCGGTGGAATCGGTCCAGAAGGCCAGGGCGAACATTCCGCGGAAACGGGGGAGGGCCTCGGTATCCCATTCGAGCAGGGCGTGCAGAACGGTTTCGGTGTCGCAGCGCGAGCGGAATCGATGGCCCAGCCCTTCCAGTTCCTGGCGCAGTTCAGCGTGATTGTAGATCTCTCCGTTGAAGACCAGCGCGCTGTCGCCATCGTCGGAAAGGAACGGCTGGTCGCCGCCTTCCAGGTCGATGATGCGCAGGCGAACGGCCCCCAGTGAGACGTCGTCATATTCGTAGACGCCCTGCTGATCGGGTCCGCGATGATGAAGCGTAGAGACAGCCTTGCGGATAAAGCTTCCGCTGGCCGGTCTACACAAATAGTGTGTGTACCCAGCTATGCCGCACAATTTCAATCCCCGTTACGCGCCATTGCAGCGCGCTTCACCCGTTACGAATCACCGACAGATTGGCTCGACTATAGCACACACCGGCACGTGAAAAGACAGGCCTCCCCTTCGGTTCTTCCCGGCCTGGCTCTTCTGGAACTTTTACCCCCCCGCAAATCAATATCATTGAGGGAGCATCCACATGAAACCCAACTCTTGTACAAAATTGCTATTACTCGCCAGCGCGGCCATCGTATTGCCGCCGCTCCGTGCCCAGCAGTTCGAAGTGGCGTCCATTAAGCCGTCGGATCCAAATGGCCACGGCGTCCGGATTGAAATGGCGCCCGGGGGACGGTTTAACGCGAGCGGCGTCACGGTGAAATTTCTGATTCAACAGGCTTACAACATCAAGGAGTTCCAGATAACCGCGGGCCCCACCTGGACGGGTTCGGAGAAATACGACATCAACGCGAAAGCCGAGGGCGAAGGCGGCGACATGACGCCGGAGCGTCTCAAGCCCATGATGCAGGCGCTGCTGGCGGAGCGCTTCCAGCTTAAGTTCCACCGCGAGGAAAAAGAAATGCCGGTGTACGCTTTGGTGGTGGGGAAGAACGGGCCCAAGATGCATGCATCGGAGCGAGTTCCCGATGGCGACGACCGCCGTGGCGGAACGCAGGTCAGGATGTCGCGAGGGCAAATAACCGCCCAAGGGATGTCGATGTCGATGCTGGCCAATCAGCTCTCGAACCGGCTGGGGCGCAACGTGCTGGACAAGACCGGACTCACAGGCAACTACGATTTCACGTTGGAGTTCACTCCCGAAGGAATGCAGCCCATGGGCGGCCGGGAGCCGGGCGCGGAAGCTGCGCCTCCGCTGGATTCGCCCGGGCCCTCACTTTTCACAGCCGTCCAGGAACAGCTAGGCTTGAAGCTGGAATCGCAAAAAGGCCCGGTCTCACTCTTCATCATCGACCGTATCGAAAAAGCCTCGGAAAACTAGATGCCTGGTTTCATCGCGCTGGCCTTGCTAACCCTGGTGGCAACCCCGCACCAGGGGCAAGTCCAGTTCGGCGGGCTGCCCGTTCCCGGCGTCACCGTCACCGCCACCCA
>JAYTVY010000219.1:0-5356 GCA_043743755.1 Bryobacterales bacterium
GCCATGCGCCCCGCCACTTCACTCATGGGCGTCAGCAGCGGCAATGATCCGTCGGCTTCGCGGATGGTCTCATAGGCCACCGCATTCACACGCGCATCCAACAGCTTTTGGGTCAGCTCCGGAAGAGGCGCCAAGTGCAGGTAGGTGAACAGGATCAAACCCGGACGGAAATACGGATACTCCCTCGGCTGCGGCTCTTTCACCTTCACCACCATGTCGGAGCGCGACCAGACCTCCTGCGCAGTGCCCAGAATTTCGGCGCCGGCGTCGCGGTAATCCTGGTCTGGAAAAGAGCTTCCCGCTCCGGCATTGGCCTGCACCAGCACGTGGTGATTGCGTTCTACCAGCCCGGCGATGCTTGCGGGGACCAGACCGACGCGAGTTTCGTGGTCCTTAACTTCCTTGGGGACGCCAATGATCATTTTTGTGGACCGGCGGGAGGGGGAACGCTGGGTGCGGGCGGCTCGCTGGACTGCGCGGCCAGCCGCTTGGGTCCAAGTCCCATCGCAATCAGCGAGAGAGAGCCGAGCTTGCCGTCCGGTTCCAGGCCTTGCTCTTTTTGGAAGCGCTTCAAGGCGTCGACGGAATCGGAGTTCCAGTTGCCGTCCACAGGTCCGTGGAAAAATCCTTTATCGGCGAGCTTCTGCTGGATTTCGCGATAGCGCTCGGGGCTGGGCGCCTGGGGTCCGTGAGAATGGGAAACCGCGCGGCCCTTGGCCTTGGTCTTGGCCTTGCGTCCGGTCTTGGACCGCGAGGATGTGCTGGCGTGAACGGCCTTCTTGCCCTTAGCCGGTTTCCGATGAGTAGCCGCGGAGAGGCTGGAGGCGGCCAACAGGGCCGCGCAGAATAACAGTATTTGTCGCACCAAAACCTATTCTACCCGACTGGCTCTATTGGCGCGGCAGCGTCCCAGAGACGAAGAAGCTGGTCCACTGCAGATTGTGGCCGCGGCCGCCGGCGGCGGCGTTGGAGCGCATGATGCGGAACGCCACCGGATCGCCCGGTTTCAGGGTTTCCTGCAGCTTGCGGATGTCGTCCACCGACGTTACGGGATGGCGATTCACCGACAGGATCACGTCCTTCTCGAGAATGCCGATGTCGTCGGAGAACGAGCCGGGATCGACGCCCATCACCAGCACGCCGTTCTTGTCTTCCAGGTTCATGCCGGTGCGATCGGCATCCGTGAGCGCGCGGATCTTCATCCCAAATTTCGCGCTGGATGCTTCGGCCTTGGGCTCTTCCTCGGGCTGGCGGTATTCGGCGTACTGCGGTTTGTCCTTGAACACTTCGGCGCGGTCCAGGATGGTCAGCTTGAAGTCCATGCGCTTGCCGTTGCGGTCCACCGTGATGGTGGCCTGGGAGTTGATAGGCGCTTCGGAAACGCGTCCCACCAGATCCTCGCCGTCCTTCACCGGTTTGCCGTTCAGCGCCACCACGATATCGTCGCGCTTGATACCGGCCTTGTCGGCGGGGCCGCCTTTTTGGATCTCTTCGATGAGGACGCCTTGATTGGTGCCCAGCGCCTTCAGCAACTCCGGCTTGCTGTTCTTATTCCAGGTGATGCCGATGGAGCCGCGCGTGACCCGGCCGGTCTTGATGATGTCGTTATACACGCGAGCCACCATATTGATGGGCAGGGCGAAGCCGATCCCCTGATATCCGCCGCTCTGGGTGGCGATCATGGTGTTCACGCCGATTACTTCCCCGCGCAGGTTCATCAGCGGTCCGCCGCTGTTGCCGGGATTGATGGCGGCGTCGGTCTGGATGAAACGCTGTAATTGCAGCGATCCGATATCGCGCCCAAGCGCGCTCACAATGCCGGCCGTCACGGAAGCTTCCAGGCCGAAGGGAGAGCCGATGGCCACCGCCCAGTCGCCTACCTGCACCGCGTCGGAATTGCCGACGGTCACGGGAACCAGGGCGCTGTGCGGGTCTATCTTTATTACCGCCAGATCCGTCTCCGGATCAAAGCCCACGATCCGCGCGCGATATTCGGTGTTGTCGTCGGTGTGCAGCCGTACCTTGATGTGGTCCACCTTGCTGACAACGTGGTTGTTGGTGATGATGTATCCGTTCTTGTCGACAATGAAGCCCGTGCCGGACTGTTCCTGCTTGAAATGGGGCTGCTGTTCGAGCGGACTGTGGAAGAAGCGCCGGAACAGATCCGAGCCGCCGTTGTCATCGCCGCTGTTGTTGTCTTCTTCGTCCTGGTTCCGCTTCTGCGGAGAACGCTGAGCTTTGGGGGCTTCCTTGGGAGTGTAGTCCGCGGTGATGTAAACCACCGACGGTTCCAGCTTCTTGGCCAGCTTGGTGAACTCATTCCCGATCTGGACCGGATTCGGGATGGTCAACGGCGTGGCATCGGGAGCGGCCGACTGGGACCGGGCAGCCTTGGCCGTGGGGTTCCAGAGCGTGCCAATGATGATACCGACGCCCAGAGTCGCCAGGATCAGGCTGAGGGAAAGCAGCTTTTGCTGCCGCATTTTTTCTAGGAAGCGCATAAGGGGGGCCTGTACCTATTATAGAAGCAACTCCAACCGGGGGTCACCTCTTTCCGATGCGTATGGGCTTCAACTCGACGCACAAAATGCCCGCCAGAATCAAAAACGCGCCTGCCAGGGCGCGACCAGACAGTACTTCGCCCGCCACCAGCCACGCGGTCACCCACGCGAATACCGGCTCCAGCGAGAAAATGATAGCGGTGCGCGTAGGCGACGTGTATTTCTGCGCCCAAGTTTGAATCACGAACGCAAGGGCGGTAGCCAGCAGACTGGTGACGGCGAGCGCGATGCAAACCGGCGCGGTCCATTCGATTTTCGGGGTTTCCGCCCACCAGAATGAACCCGCGCCGATAGCAGCGCCGGTGGCAATCTGCGAGAAAGCCAGCAACTGGACGTTGGAAGCAGCGGCGAAATGTCCGAGCACCAGAATGTGTCCGGCGTAGACCACCGAGCATGCCACCACCAGCAGATCGCCGTGATTGATATCGGCGAAGCCGCCCTTCACGGTCATGAGCGCCATGCCCGCGAAGGCCGCCACCACGCCCAGGGCCTCGGAGAGCTTCGGAAGCTTTCGAAAGACCAGCGCGCCCAGCAGCGGCACCAGCGGGATGTACAAGCCGGTAATGAATCCCGCGTTCGCAGCGCTAGTGTATTTGAGTCCGAAAGTCTGCAGGATGTAGCCGGTGAAGAGGAAGCATCCTGCGATGACTCCAGCGCGAAGACTGGGAAGAACCGGAGGTCCGGCGCGGAACTGGCGGCGAAAAACGAGGGCCAGAACAAACGCCGCAATGGCAAAGCGCAAGGCCAGGAACAACAGCGTGGAAACATCGGCCAGCGCGCGCTTCACCAGGACAAAGGTGGCGCCCCAGATCAGCGTCACCAGCACCAGGCTGAGATCCACGCGCCAGCGTGCGGGCGCGCCGGCGGTCATCCTCCATTCCGGGCAGGTTCCCGGACGGCTGCGGCTTCCAGATCCCGCAACAGCAGCATCAATGTGAGCAGGATGCGTTTCAGGCCCAACTCGCGGCCTTCGGGATGGTACCACTCCTGCGGGGTATGAGCGCCGCCCCCCTGTCCGCCGGCGCCGATGGAGACCGCGGGAATGCCGAGCGACAGTGGAATATTGGCGTCGGTCGAGGCGCAATCCAGCGTAGCGCGTATCCCGAGGTGGGAGTCCACGGCGCGCAGGTAGCCGAGCAGCGGGGCGTCGTCGGCGAGCCCTCCGCCGGGACGCGTGCCGATCTCACGGATCTTGGCGGTCACGCGGCCGCAGGCGGCGCGCTCGTTTTCGGTTTCCAGCGCCCGCTCCACGCATTGCGTCAGGAACGCGGCGATCTCATCCATGCGCGCCGCGCTTTCCGAGCGAATGTCCAGCTTCGCGCGCGCCTGCGTTGGAATCGAGTTGATGCCCGAGCCACCCTCCAGAATGCCGAAGTTGTAGGAAGAGCGCGGGCTCCGATCGGCGATTGGCTGATCGGTAAACATCGCGATGGCGCGGCTGAGGGCGTGTACCGGATTGGCGGTTCCATAGTCGCTCCAGCTATGCCCGCCGGGACCGTTTACCAGGATTTCAAAGCGGCGGCTCGCCAGCGCTTGCGACGTAATATGGTCCGTGTTGGGACCGTCCAGCACCAGAAAGCTCGCGATGCGCGATCCGGTTCCGGACTGGCGGCAAAGATAGCGCATGCCGCTCAGGTTCCCCTCGCCTTCTTCGCCGACGTTGGCCACCAGAAGCAGCGGGCGGCACACGCCATGCAGTTCCGGCTGCACCGCGATGGCGCGGGCGATGGCGATGAGCGCCGCGAGTCCCGCGCCGTTGTCGGAAACGCCGGGTCCGCGAATGACGCCATCGGGCTGCGGCGAAACGTCTTCAGCGAGGCGCGGCGCCAGCACCGTGTCCAGGTGGGCTGTCAGCGCGATCAGGGGTCCGTCGCGGCGCTCGGTCAACTGGGCGACTACGTTGCCGGTGCGGTCAATGCGCGCGCTCCAGCCGAGCGACCGCAGCAGGGCGAGCATCCACTCCGCTCGTTTCTGCTCGTGGAAAGTGGGCGCAGGAATGCGGCAGAGCTCCAGATGGCGCTCATTGATCCACTTTTTCTCGCGTGAAAACCATTGCAAGGCGTCGGCGATGCCGGGCGTGTGGAGGATTTCGGCTAGCGCCGATGCTTCCGCCGCGAATTTGACAGGTGCCGCCAAATGCCAGTTTAGCAGCCGTGTTGCAACACAGGGCCCCGCCCGTGCTACGCGGGGTGGACGCTTACGGGTGGCGCACGGGGATGGTAGCGTTCGCCTGCGTCATCACGCTATTGACGGTGGCGACCACCGCGACATTCCCATCGGGTGCGTTCGGTGGAACGCGCACGTTGATCTGATACAACCCGCTGATGGAGCCCGGAGAAAGTCCCGCATAGAAAACCTCCGCGGGCAAGTTGCCGATAGTCACCGTCACGGAATTGGTAGTGCGATTCACGCCCGCATCCAAAACGCCGGCGGCCAGCGGTATGTCGGTGGGACCGAATCCAGTTCCGTAGAGGGTGATGATATCGCCGGGCATCGCGGCGTGCGCGCCGGGGACCGGAATCTGCGCCGGATCGGCTACGATAATCGCGGAGTTGGCGAATTGTGCGGCGATGCTGCCGCTGCCGGTGCCGCTGAAAGTGAGGAAGGCAGGCGCCAGCGGCTGGATCGCCGTCAGAGTGCCCAAATCGCTGCGAAGCTCATTCGGCAGATCGGGATTCAGTATGATCCGAATGCCGACTGGCCCGCCGGCCGGAAGATTCTCGGGCGCCTGAACGTTGATCTGATCGAACTGAACGTAGGTAATGGGAACACGCTTGCCATTGATTTCAACAGCG
>JAYTVY010000220.1:0-5390 GCA_043743755.1 Bryobacterales bacterium
CCGCGGTTTCCTGCTCACTCTCGCGCACACGATAGCTGTCGCCTTCAATGACTGTGACCTCGGCGTGATGCAGCAGACGATCCAGCAGCGTGACGATGCAGGTGGCGCTGGGAAAGACTTCGTTCCATTCCTTGAAGGGCCTGTTCGTTGTGAGGATGACCGGCTTGCGTTCGTAACGCCGATTGACGACTTCGTAAAGCAGATCCGCCGCCTTGTCGTCGAATGACAGATAGCCGACCTCGTCGATGCACAGCAAACCAACGTTGGCGTAGGTGCGGAGTTTGCGGCGGCGGCCTTCCGGACTCTGCCGATGCAGGTCTTCGAGCAACGCCGCGGCGGAACGAAACAGCACGGAGTGGCCGGCGAGCACTGCGGTGTGACAGAGGTTCTGGGCAATCATCGTTTTGCCCAAACCGTTGCGGCCCACCATGACGAGGTTGCGGGCTTCGCCAAGAAAATCAAGCGTCAGGGCACGCTCGATGACATCGCGTTCGATCTTGGCGGGCCAGGACCAATCGAAGTCGGCCATGGGCTTGAAACTTTTGATCCCGCTGATCCGGAGACGGCGCTCAAGGCTGCGGCGTGAGCGTTCGGCGCCTTCCGCTTTCACCAGTTGTTCAAGGATCTGATGAACGCTCCAGCGCGATTTCGTAGCGCGCGCGATGAAGTCATCCAGTTGCGCGGGCACAGCGCACAAGCCGATCTGCTGGAGTTGAGCAGAGAGGCTATTGGCCGGAGTCGTCGCTGTCGTCTTTGTCGGTGTTGTCTTGGGTGCGGGCGAGTTCATCGTAAGTCTCCAGATCATGTGGGCGGATGTCGAGCGATTGGGCCTGCGGATGGTGGCTGAGGTCGAGCGCCACCAGTGTGGGGCGCGGCTGACGTCGCAACAGGAAAGCGACGGAGGAAGCGCGCGGCGTGTTGCGTTGCAGAGCTTCAGCGATGGCGCGGCGTAATGCAGTAGCGCCATACTCTTCCAGCAACTTCGTCAGTTGAGCTGTCTGAGTGCCGGCCGATTCGCCCTGCGCGAAGGCCAGGTCCAACAGCGTCTTGCTCTCCGGCACGGCTTGCTCCAGCCGGCCAGCGGGCGTGGAGTGGAATGCCTTGCGTTTGATCTTGAGTACCGCCTCCTGATGAGCAGGATCGAGCACGAGTTGGTGGCGATCATAGGTGCGTATATGCCGAGCGATCTCGATGGAGCCATCGACTATGCGGACGCTGGTATCGGAGGCCAGCAGAGTCAACGGCTTGCCCACAGCCTCTGGCGGGATGGAGTAGCTGTTGAGATCGAAGCGAACATAAATGGTCTTGTGCGAACACACCGTCTCGACCCGGTCGGTGGAAAACGAATGCAGAGCAGGAGGCAGCAAACGAGGTTGTTCGTGAGCGTCCGGTAAGCGTGCGTGACTCCATCTGACCCGCCATAGTAATTTTTGGAATGCCCCCAAAACAAGCACCAATCGGCGAGGATTTTCTCGATTTGCAGCGCCGGCTGGCGGAATGGCGAAGTAGTCATCCGCGCCGTTCGCCGTTACCGGAACAGTTCTGGACGGAGGCGGCCGGACTGGCGCGCAAACACGGTTTGTATCGCACAGCCCGCACGCTGCCCATCGATTACGCCAACCTGCGCAAACGCCTGCGAAGTGCGGCGCCGGTTGTAGCCGTCCCCGGTCTGCAGTTCGTGGAACTATCGCCCGCGCCGGCCGGGACCGGCTATTGCGTGGAACTGTTGCGGGTGCAGTGCAACGGCGATGTGGACTGGAGCCAACTGCTGCGCGCGTGGCGGCAAAGCGAGCGATGATCCAGATCACGCCGCAGATGCGCATCCTGGTAGCAGTCGAGCCGGTGGACCTGAGAAAGGGCATCGACGGGTTGGCCGCGCTGTGCCGGGAGAAACTCCAAGCCGACCCGTTCTCGGGATGTCTGTTCCTATTCCGCAGCCGCCGCGCGACGGCCATCCGTGCGTTGGTCTATGACGGCCAAGGGTTTTGGATGGCGCACAAGCGTCTCAGCAAAGGCCGGTTCCCATGGTGGCCCACCGGGGATACTGCGTCGAAGACGCTCCAAGCGTATCAAGCGCAGTTGCTGTTGGCGGCGGGCAACCCGGAAACGGAAGCGGCGCCGGTGTGGCGCAAGGTGGGATAAATAAATAAATTCGCGCTGGGGGCTTGCGTTCGGGCGCAAACTTTGTCACACTGTTGCTTCGCCATGGAACAGCAGTGGAGATACCGGGGCCGCACAATCACTGGCGGCGACGTCGGTTTCATTCGCGAGTTGCTCGCCGTCCACCCCGCAGCCGGTCGCTGCGAACTGTCGCGCCGGCTGTGTGCAGCATGGGATTGGAAACAGCCCAACGGCGCACTACGCGATATGGTGTGCCGCGGCATGCTGTTGAGGCTCGATCGCGGTGGTGAGATCGTGTTGCCGCCGATGCGGTCGCGCCCGCTGAACCCGCTCCTGCTCCGCTGCCGGCCGGAACCGGTGGTGCCCGATAACCGGCCGGTGCGGGGCGCGCTGCACGATCTTCTGCCGCTGGAGATCGAGCAGGTGCGGCGCAGCGATGACGAGCCGTTGTTCAATAGCCTGATGGAGCAGTATCACTATCTGGGCTACGAGCAGCCGGTGGGCGAACACTTAAAGTATCTGGTCAAAGCGCGCGGGCAGGCGATCGCGTGTGTGGCCTGGTCGAGCGCGCCGCGGCATCTGGGCGCGCGCGACCGTTTCATCGGCTGGGACCAAGTGGCGCGGCGGCGAAACATCCACTTGATCGCTTACAACACACGCTTTCTGATTCTGCCGTGGGTGCGCGTGCCGCACCTTGCCTCACATATTTTGGGGAGGATGGCGCGCCAGGCGCCGCGCGACTGGGAGCGGATGTACGCCCATCCCATTCATCTGCTGGAGACCTTCGTCGATCCGGAGCGGTTTCGCGGGACCTGTTATCGGGCGGCGAACTGGATCGTGGTGGGCCAAACCACCGGGCGGGGCAAGGATTCACAAAGCAAGCGGCCGAACCGGTCCATCAAGCAGGTGCTGGCGCTGCCGCTTCACCGGAGGTTCCGGCAGTTGCTGAGCCAATGAAGGAAAACGATGAAGCTGGATCCGGAGAGCATCGACGTCAGTATGGAGGAGTTGGAGGCGCTGGTCGATGGAGCGCGCCACCAACCGTTGAACGTGGACGATCACCGCAAGCTGCGCGGAGCGGTGGAAACGCTGGGGGAGATGGCGCGCCTGCTGGCGGACAAGGACGCGACGTTGCGGCAGTTGCGTCAGATGTTGTTGAAACCGGCCACGACCGAGAAGACGCGCATCGTGCTGGAACGCGCAGGGGTGAAGCCGGAGCCGGGTGAGCCAGGGCAGCAAAAGAAGAAACGCAAAGGCCATGGGCGCAATCCGGCGCGCGCGTTTGAAGGAGCGGAGAAAGTGAAAGTGGCACACCCCACGCTCCAGCCGGGGGACAAGTGTCCGGAATGCTTGAAGGGGAAAGTGTACCGGTTGAAAGAACCGGGCGTACGGGTGCGGATCGTGGGGCAAGCTCCGGTACAGGCTACCGTGTACGAGTTGGAGCGACTGCGCTGCAACTTGTGCCAGGAGGTGTACGCGGCGCCGCCTCCGGCCGGGATGGGCGAGGACAAGCGCGACGAGACGGCGGCGAGCATGGTGGCGGTGCTGAAGTATGGCAGCGGAGTACCGTTCTACCGGCTGGAAGGGCTGCAAGCCAACCTCGGCATTCCGCTGCCGCGCTCGACGCAATGGGACATGGTGGCCCAAGCGTCCAAACCGCTCGCGCCGGTGTACGAGGAACTGATCCGGCAGGCGGCGCAGGGCGAGGTGCTGTACAACGACGACACCGCGGTGAGGATCCTGGCGCTGCAGCGGGAGACGGCCGCGGACCGCACGGGGGTGTTCACGACGGGCATCGTGGCGGTGGCCGAAGGACGCCGCATGGCGCTGTTTTTCAGCGGCGACAAGCATGCGGGCGAGAACCTGGCCGATGTACTGAAGCGGCGCGCGGCGGATCTGCCGCGGCCGATCCAAATGTGTGACGCACTGTCACGGAACGCGCCGAAGCTGCCGCCGGAAATCGCGCCGCTGATGGGAAACTGCCTCGCCCATCTCAGAAGAAACTTTGTAGAGGTGGCGCCCAACTTCACTCCCGAATGCCGGTATGTGCTGGAAGCGCTGGGCGAGGTATACGGCAACGACGAGACGGCGCGGGAGCAAGCGATGACTCCGGCCGAGCGGCTGACGCATCATCAGGCGCGCAGCGGTCCGCTGATGGAGCAACTGCGCCAATGGGGTGAGAGCCAGTTGGACGAACATAGAGTGGAGCCGAACTCAGGGCTGGGCAAAGCAATCCGTTATCTGCTGAAGCACTGGGAGAAGCTGACTTTGTTTTTGCGCCAACCCGGAGCGCCGTTGGACTCCAACATCGTTGAGCGGGCGCTGAAGAAAGCGATTCTGAATCGCAAGAATGCGTTATTCTACAAAACGCGGAATGGGGCGCGGGTGGGCGATCTGTTCATGAGCCTGATCCATACCTGCGAGTTGTGCGGCGGCAATCCGTTCGACTATCTCACCGAGTTGCAGAAGCGCGCCGCGGAGATCGAACGGAATCCGGCGGCGTGGATGCCGTGGAACTATCGTGTGACGCTGGAGCAAGCCGCGCTGGCCAAGGTGGCATGACGGCAACCGTACGTCGAAAGGTGCACATGATGGCCAGAAAGACAAAATCCAGCAAGCCCTTGGCATGCCAGGCATGTCAAGGGACGGACCTGATCCGGCGAATCACGACCTATCCGGTGCATCTGACGGGCGAGCTGAAAGGCAAGCAAATCCACGTCGGACGAGTTGCCTTATACGAATGCCAGAGCTGCGGCCACCTCATGCCAACTCCCGCTGGACAAGCCAAAGTCGATCGCAACGTGAATATGGGAATCCGGCTGTTCCTCGGCCAACTGCACTGAAATCCGGCCGGAATTTACAATGGCCCGGTGGGGTTACGCACGCTTACCGGACGCTCACCCTGCAACACGCCTCGGAATTTGAACTGCGTCTCGCTGCCGGTGCCGACGAGCACGGTCACCTGCTGGTCGCAGATCGCTGCTGCGTCGATGGACGCTTGCACATCGAAGAACGTCTCCGCGAGATCCAACTGGGCTGTGGTCGCAGTCGCGCCCAGCCGGAGCCCGCGCGCCCGCAGCAGCATGTTGATCGCGATCCAAACGGGATTGGTCAGAGGCGGACCAAAGACCCGCACGCCGGGCGAGGTCCACACCCACCCGCTCATGCCCATCTGGACGTACGCCACCATCGCGTGATCACCGGGCTTGGTGAGTTGCAGCCCCTTGGTGTCGCTGCGCCGGATCACCATGAAAGCCGTTCCGGCCGCG
>JAYTVY010000221.1:0-11944 GCA_043743755.1 Bryobacterales bacterium
TGACCACCGAGGAAACGCTACCCACCCAGGAGTCCGTGGAAGCCGAATACGACCAGACGGTTCGAACCGATATCGAGCTGTTCCGGGCGCATGCCGAGCGGTTCGTCGCGGGCGAAATCACGGACGATCAGTTCCGCGTCCAGCGCCTGCGCCGCGGCGTTTATGGGCAACGCCAGCCAGGTGTCCAGATGATCCGGACCAAGGTACCGGGCGGCATGCTCACTGCCGCTCAAATGGACCGTCTCGGCGATATCGCCGACGAGTTCGGCGGAGGCAAGGGACATCTCACCACGCGCCAGAACATGCAGTATCACTTCGTTCCGCTGCTGCAGGTGGCGGACCTGCTGCACCGGCTGGCCGACGTGCGCCTGACCACGCGCGAGGCCTGCTACAACACCGTCCGCAACGTCACCGCCTGCCCGCTGAGCGGCCTGCTGCATGACGAGCCCTTCGATGTTCATCCGTATGCGCGGCAGGTGGCCTTCGCCTTCCTGCACAAAGAGCTGACCGACAGCCTGCCGCGCAAATTCAAGATCGCGTTTTCCGGATGTCCCGAAGACTGCATGCTGGGGGCGATTCACGACGTGGGTCTGCGGGCCGTAATCCGGGACGGCCGGCGCGGCTTTCGCATGGTGGCGGGAGGCGGTCTGGGCCCTCTGCCCAATGAAGCGCAGGTGCTGGACGACTTTGTGCCAGTGGAACACCTGGTAAGCCGTATCGAAGCCGTGATCCGACTCTTCAGCAAGTTCGGAAACCGGGGCAACCGGAACAAGGCTCGATTAAAATTCGTACTCCGCGAGCGCGGTTTTGAGTGGTTCAAGGAGCAGGTGGATCGCGAGTATGCCGACATCCTGCAAAATGGCGGCATCGCGTCGCCCACCGCGGTTCCCGAGGGTTTCGGTGGATTTCAATCAGTAGCACCACCGCTCGGGTCCGGGGAGCTGTTGCCGATCCTCAACTCAAACGGCGATTCCGATCCCGCCTATGAGCGCTGGCTCGAAACCAACATCCGGGAACAGAAGCAGCCCGGATACTCGATTGTCACGGTCAAAGTCCCGCAAGGAAACCTGACCGGCGCGCAGATGCGCAGTCTGGCGGCGGTCGCTCGGGACGCGGGTGACGGCGTATTGCGCTTTACGGTGAATCAGAACGTCGTCCTGGCGCATATCCCCCTGCGCAATCTCAAGCGCGTGTACGCGGCGCTGGCCCAGATCGGATTGGCCGATTCGGGAGCCTACGAGATTTCGGATGTCATCACCTGCCCCGGAGCTTACAGTTGCAACCTCGCGCTGACCAAGTCCATGAATCTGGGCGATGCCCTGGCCAGCGAGGTGCGCGGCCACACCGATCCGCTGGTTCGCAAGCTATCCATCAAGATCAGCGGCTGTCCGAACGCGTGCGGCCAGCACTGGATCGGCGACTTTGGATTCTACGGCAACGCCAGAAAGATCGGGGGCAGGGAAGTCCCCTACTACCAGATGCTGCTGGGCGGTGGCCAGGATGAGAGCGGCGTAATGCGTTTCGGCGTAGCCATCCAGAGTATCCCCGCGAAGACCGCCCCCGAGGCTTTGCGCCGCATCCTGAAGCACTATACCGCGAATCGCGTGCCCGCCGAAAGCTTCCGGGACTACGTCTTACGCCACAAAGTAGAAACCTTCCGCGCAATGACAATTGACTTGGCAAAACCCGCCGATCTCTACCCCGAAATGTACCGCGATTGGGGCGACGAAACCGAATACTCCCTAAAACTCGGCCGCGGCGAGTGCGCCGCCTGATATGTACGGCGGGCCCCCTGGCCCGCAGCCGGCCCCCCGGCCGGCTCCCCCCTACGCCCGCTTCGACCCCCCCGCGCGGTGACTCCGCCCGGTAGTCTCATAAAGAGCCGCGGCGCCCAGCGTCAGCGGCGGCGTCGAGATTGAAGCGCCAGCCAGGTCCGCCATGCTATGCACCGGCAACCCCTCCGCCTCTTTCACAAACCGAATCAGCCCCGAGCCGGAATCGAAATCCACCTTGATCCAATCGCCCCCGCGCACCTGGTCCGTGGCGATGAGGTTCGACATAGGCTGCACCAGCAGCCGCTCAATGGCGCGCTTTAAGTGCCTGGCGCCGTACTTCATATCGGTGCCCTCCTGCAGCAAGAATCCTTTGGCCGAATCGGTGGCCTTGAAAACGAAAGCCTTGTCGGCGGCATAACTGAAAATGCGCTGTTGTACCATTCCCAGTTCGATGTCCAGAATCTGCCTCAGCTCATTCGTACCGAGCGGGCGGAACGTGACAATTTTATCCAGCCGGTTGATGAACTCGGGCGTAAACTTCTTGCGGGCCGCATCCGCGCCGCAGCGCCCCACTTTGCCGTTCAGCTTTTCATCCATCTCTCCCGTCGCGTTTTGACGCGCGGAGTCAATCGCGTTGAACCCGATACGCGGATTCATCAGCGCGCTCATTTCCGATGCCCCCAGATTGCTGGTCATGAAGATCAGCGCGCGCGAGAAGTCCACCTTGCGGTTGTCGCCCAGCGTGAGCGTAGCTTTGTCCAGAATGCCCAGCAGCAGGTTCCACAATGAGTCGCTGGCCTTTTCGATTTCGTCGAACAGGATGAAGCTAACCTTGATGGTATCCGTGTGATGCTGGTTCAACACTTCCTGGCTCAGCAGCGGATGTGTCTCACGGTGGCCCAGATATCCGGGAGGCGAGCCGATCAGCTTGGCAATCTCATGCGAATGCTGGAATTCGGCGCAATCGATCTTGATCACGGCGCGCGGATTGTTCACCAGCGCCTCCGCCGTGGCTTCCACGATGCGGGTCTTACCCGATCCGGTGGGCCCCAAGAACAAGAAGTTTCCGAGCGGACGCCCGGGCGCGGTCATGCCGGTCAAATGCATCTGGTAGATATTGACGATCTGTTGGATCGCCTCATCTTGCCCGACGATCAACTTGCGCAAGCTGCACTCAAGCGCTTCCGCTTCACGTCCGGTTTTCGATGGATCTAAAGGTACATTAACCCGTAACATCTTCTGGCCTCTTTCGTGTACAACCGATCTACGCCTCGGTATGAGCAAGTGACGTGCCATTCTCCGGGAAGCTTTCGAGCGGCTACTTCCGCGGCGGTTGAGACGGCCGGACTTCCACACGGCTTATCAGCGTCCGCGCCGGCGTGCGCAGCAGCATCAAAGCGATCTCCGCGATGTCCTCGGCCGCGATCTTCCAATCCGCATGCGCCGCTCCCCCGCCGAATTCCGTATCCACGCTGCCCGGCATGATGTAGCTCACCTTTATGCCGTCGTACCGATGGTCCAGCATCAATGCTTCGCTAAAGCCATTCAGCCCGAACTTGGACGCGTTGTATGCCGCTCCCCCGCCGAACGCGTTCTTTCCGGCGAGGCTCCCAATATTCAAAATGTATCCGCCCCCACGCTTCTTGAACCTTGGCAAAGCTTCATGACAACAGTAAAAAACTCCCGAGAGATTTGTTTCTATCGTCTTGCGCCAGTCCTCCACCGTCAATTCCGATGTGGGTTTGAATACACCCACGCCCGCGTTATTGACCAGGATGTCCAGCCCGCCTGCCTCGCCATCCACCCACTCAAATAATCTTGAAACCTCCCCCCTGCTCGATACATCGGCCGCGAGTCCTGCTACTTCTCTCTTCGACCCTTTTGTCATTTCCATGACAGCCCGGTCGACGCCAGTCTGATCCCGCCCGCAGATCAACACCCTCGCTCCCGCCGCCAGCAAAGCCTCCGCGATAGCCCGCCCGATGCCCCGAGTCCCCCCCGTCACCAGCGCTGTACGATTGTTCAAAAATTGTTCCATGGCTTAATCTGGTAAGACGCCTCTCGCCTCGCGCGGTATCATGGAGTTTTAGAAGGAGTGTGCATGCAGAATTCCGTATTGGTCCCCATGGTGGTCGAGCAGACCTCTCGCGGCGAACGCGCTTTCGATATCTACTCGCGGCTGCTCAAAGAGAACATCATCTTTCTGGGCACCCCCATTGATGACAACGTCGCCAACCTGGTGATCGCCCAGATTCTGTTCCTCGCCGCCGAAGATCCCGAGAAAGACATCTCGCTTTACATCAACTCGCCCGGCGGATCGATCACCGCGGGCCTCGCGATCCTCGACACCATGCGTCTGGTGGAACCCGACATCGTGACTTACTGCGTCGGCCAGGCCGCTTCCATGGCCGCGGTCCTGCTGGCTTGCGGAACCAAGGGCAAGCGTTACAGCCTTCCCCATTCGCGCATCTTGATCCATCAACCGTCCATGAGCGGACTGGGCGGGCAAGCCGCCGACATCGATATCTATGCGCGGGAGATCCTGCGCATGCGCCAAAATTTGAACGAGATCCTGGCCGGCGCCACCGGCCAGCCCGTCGATCGCATCGCCCGCGACGTCGACCGCGATTACATCCTCGAGCCCGATCAGGCGCTTGAATACGGAATGATCGATCGCGTAATCGCCAGCCGTGAGCTAACCCCAGTCCCAGCACGCTGATTCGCAGCGCTGAAGACTTCCGCGTGGGACAGGCCTCCCGGCCTGTCTCTTCTATCCCGCCAAAACCTCGAACTCTTTCACAATCACATCCACCGCCACCGACGATTGCAGACTCCCCTGCGCCATCGCCGGATTTCCCCCGCCGCGCCCGCCCAGCGGCGGCAGCGCCTTCTTCAACCACTTGCCCGCGTCCAGCCCGCTATCGGGAGACGCGGCCACCAGCACCGACGGCGGATGCTGCGCCACCGCCAAGAACGCCGCGCACCCGCAAGCCGCAAAGCTTTGAGCTTCGGCGCGCAGCTCATCGGTGATCGCGGCAGTCTTGCGAACCACCCGGCGCAATCCGTTCTGGTCCGGCGCCGTCTTCGCATGCAGCTCCCGTCCCGCGGCCTGCGCCAGCTCGCCGGATAGCTTGCGGCGCGCCTTGTCGGATTCCTGCAGCTTCTCTCCCTGTGCCGCCACCAGAGGACCCGCCTCATCCAGCGTCGCTGAGAACTGGCGCGCGATTCCCGCCAGCGCCTCATAATCGGCGCGGGCGCGGCGCACCGCTCGCATGCCGCACAGAAATTCGATGCGCACGTTGCCGCGCACCTTGTCCAGCTTGCGCAGCAGAATGGGACCGATCTCGCCGGTGGCGCGTACATGCGTTCCCCCGCACGCGCTGCGGTCCAGATCGGCGATGGTGATAATGCGGATGGTACCTTCGCGTTCCGTCGGCTTGCGCAAGTCGAGATCGTCGGATGCGTCCGCGAAACTCACCGCCACCGGGCGATTCTCAAACACCACGCGGTTGGCGTGTTCCTCGGCCGCGCGAAGCTCCGCCGGTTCCAGCGCGGCTCGGGCGATGTCGATGGTCGCATAATCCGCGCCCAGGTGAAAACTCACCGTCGGCGCGCCCAGCGCCTTCAGCAACACGGCTGACAACAGGTGCTGTCCGGTGTGCTGCTGCATGTGATCGAACCGGCGCGTCCAGTCGATACTGCCGGCCACTTCGTCGCCTTTGAGCGGAGCGCTGAGCACGTGCGCGACACGGCCGTCTTCGTCCACTACTTCATTGATGGGCACGCCGCCGAGTGTGCCCAGGTCGAACGGCTGTCCGCCCGAGGTGGGATAGAACGCGGTGCGATCTAAATAGATACGCGTGCCGTCCGGGCTCGCATCGGCGATGCGAGCCCGGAATTGCTGGAGGTAACTGTCGAGGTAATAAAGCCGCTCGGTCACGGATTCGTGGCCAATTGTACCGTATTACTGTTGACGCCCCCCACCGTGAGGGTCATCGCGACGTTGGGCCCCGCCGGCAGGTTGCTGGGAAGCACGGCGTTGATCTGATACAGGCCGACGAAGGTTGGAGTCAACCCGGCGAACAGCGCATTCACGCAGAGCGGAGGCGGCCCAATAGGCGCCTGGGTCCCAAAGCAGATTTGCGTTGCCGGAGCGTTCGCTAGATTCGGCGGACCCGGCGCGGCTGCGCCTGTGGTCGCCGGTGGAGTGGTTTGCCCCAGTCCCAGCGCATAAATGATCACCACGTCGCCTGCCTTGGACGGATTCGAGGGAATGCCCACCAGCTGTCCCGCCTGGTTGGCGACAATCGCGTACGGCCCGCCGTTGATCAGGATCATTCGCGGCTGCCGGCCCACGATGCTCACGAATACCTGATTGCCGCGCTGCCCTCCGCGATCCACCCGCACGCGCGCATCTCCCTGCGTAGCCTCGTACGGAATCTGGAAATTGATCTGGCCGTACGAAAGGAAGTACATCGGTACCGGCTGATCGTTCACAAACACTTGCGTATCGCCGAGCTTGGTCGGCAGAGGCAGGTTCGAAGCCGATACAGAATCGGTCAGCGTGAATTGCTGGCCGAACACCGCCACAATGTCGCCCTGCGCCACGGAATTGCCCGAGAACGTGGCATTGCTCACCACGCCGCCCGCCGAAGCGATAGCCGCGGTGCTTGCAACCACGTCGAATTGCACCGGAATGTTCACCGTTCCGTTAGCCGCATTGCTGGCCACGGCCACGCTTCCAAAGTAGGTTCCCGGCGAGAGCCCGGTGGGATCGGCGGTTATTGAGATCGCCTGCCCGCCCGCCGCCGATGCAGCCGTGAGCCATGTGCCTCCGCTGGTGGTCGCCGGCGTCACGCTCGAAATAGCCAAGGTGCCCTGTCCCGGGTTGCCGATCCCGACGAACGTCGTTTGCTTGACGGCGCCCTGGGCATCGCGCAGATATACGGTATCCGGACTCGCCTGCAGAATCGGCGAAGTCGTGACGTGCAGTGTTACGGGGATATTCTTGGTATCGATCAGCGCCCCGGCGACCGCGATGCTTCCGGTGTAGTCGCCCACACCCATCGAGTCCGTGGGCGTCGCGGTCACCCGAAATGTTACCGGCATGTTGAACTGGAATGAGCCCACCGAGTCCGTGGCCACCGACAGCCAGCCTTGGCCGTTTGCGGACGTGGCGAAGGCCATATCCTGTCCCACGCCAAAGATGCGCGTGACGGCGCTGCCCTTGGGCTTGGCGAACAGCTCGATCTTATCGGGAATTCCGCCTCCCACGCGGATGGTGACGCTGATGCTCTGGGGAGCGTCGATGGCGTTAGGATCGTTAACGGTCACGAAACCGGTATACGTGCCCTTGGCGAGGGACGCGGTCTGCACCGCGATGTTCACCGGAATACAAGTATTTCCAAAATCGCAAGCGTGTGCGGCGCCGAGCGTCGGCGCCAGCCACGGGACGGATGAAGAGAGCGACAAAGTCAGACTGCCATCGCCGCGGTTGCCGGCGTCCACGCTGAGCGCCGCGCCGTTCGAACCTTGCGTCGTGGACTCAGAGAGGGCCGTCTGTGAAAGTGCCAGGCGCGGAGTAGCGTTCAACAGCGCGAACGAACCCGCGAAAAAGAGAAATCCTAAAATCTTATGGGAATGGATAACCACACGATGCTCCTAGAGTCGGTTTGCCTTGGATAAATCAGCTTGCCCGGATCTGCGTCCGGCTTATGATCAACTCGCGCTTGCAGCTTGCATGCCAAATCGCAAACCGCTCTCTTCTATGATAAGGCCACCGTGCCCGCCGGATCAATTCCGCCACAACCCTGGGGCAACAAGCCACATGGCCGGGCCGCTATGATACGGATATGCCGACCGAGACCGTGGTTGAGGAAAAATCCCACCTTGCCGGAGAAGTGATGGGCCTGGAGCAGCGCCATTTGCTCGCGAACTACGCCCGCTACCCGGTGGTGCTGCATCGCGGCAAAGGCTGCTATCTGTATGACACGGCGGGGAAGCGCTATCTCGATCTGCTGTCGGGTATCGGCGTGAACGCGCTGGGATACGCCCATCCTCGCGTGGTGCGGGCCATTCGCGAGCAGTCCGCGCTGCTGATCCACACCTCAAATTTTTACTATCACGAATATCAAGGCCGCCTGGCCGAGCGGCTCGCGAAGCTAAGCGGTCTGGAGCGGGCGTTCTTCTGCAACTCCGGCGCCGAAGGCATGGAAGGCGCGCTAAAGATGATCCGCGCCCACGGCGCGAAAATCGATCGCCAGAAGTTCCAGGTGGTTTCCCTCGAAAACTCTTTCCACGGGCGCACCTTTGGCGCCCTTTCCATCACCGGCCAGCCGAAGTACCGCAAGGATTTCGAGCCACTGCTCGAGGGCGTGAAATTCGTCCCGCGCAATGACTTGACCGCGCTCGAGCAAGTGATGTGTGAGCGTACCGCTGGTATCGTGATCGAGTGGATTCAGGGCGAGGGCGGCGTGCTCTCCATGTCGGTGGAATATGCGCGCAAGGCCCGCGAGCTGGCCGACCGGTACAATGCGCTGCTGGTGTTCGATGAGATCCAGTGCGGCGTCGGACGTCCCGGCGCTCATTTCGCCTATCAGCTGGCCCAGCCGCAAGTGACGCCGGACATTATGGTGGCCGCCAAGCCGCTGGCCTGCGGTATTCCGCTTGGAGTAATTATGGCGAACGCAAAGGCGGCCTCCTCTATCGGACCAGGAATGCACGGATCCACATACGGCGGCGGCCCGCTGGCGTGCCGCGTCGCGCTCGAGTTTCTAGATGTCTTGGACGAGCTGCTACCGTCTATTCGCGCGAACGGAGCATATTTCCAGCACCGCCTGACAGACTTGCAGCGCCGCTTCAAGTTCATCAAAGAGGTGCGCGGGCAGGGACTGATGATCGGTGTGGAACTGGATATCCCCGGCAAGCAGATCGTACTGAACTCGCTCGAACGGGGACTTCTGCTCAACTGCACCCATGACACAGTGCTGCGGTTTCTGCCGCCGTACATCATCACGGAAAAACAAATCGACCAGGCGATTTCCATCCTCACCAAGGTCCTCAAAACCGCCGCGTGACACGGGAAGAATGGGACCAGCGCTATCGCGCCGGCGAACAGCTTTTCGACACTCCGTCGCCGCTAGTGCAATCGATGGCCGGCCGGCTGGATCCGGGCGTCGCTCTGGATCTGGCCTGCGGAGCCGGACGCAACGCAGTCTATTTGGCGGGCCTCGGCTGGCGCGTCACCGCCGTTGACGGATCCTCGGCGGCCATTGACATCGTGAGACAGCGCGCGCCCCGAGTGGACGCCCACGTAGCCGATCTGGAGCGCGACAGCTTCGCTATCGCACCCGGTTCATGGGCCCTCATTTGCTGCGCGTATTATCTTCAGCGTAACTTGATCGCCAGGATTAAGGCCGGAGTGAAACCGGGCGGCGTGGCAATCGTAATCGTACACTTGGCGGATGCGGAGCCCACACCGCGCCAAGCCTCACCCGGCGAGTTGCGTGAAATGTTCACAGGCTGGGAAGTGCTGCACTACTATGAAGGCGTGCCGCGCGAGTCCTGTCACAAACGCGCGGTAGCCGAACTCGCCGCGCGCCGCCCCTGACCCAGCTACGCCGGGCTGCGCTTCAGCGCGTAGTCGATTGCCGCCTGCGGAATTTCGAACTTCGATACCGCCGTATTCCCGGTATACCCCAGGTCCTTGATGCCCACCGCGCTGGTGTAGAACGCGTCCACCACCATCTTGCGCACCCAACTGAAGAACCGAATCCCCGGACCGAGCTCTGGCGATTCATTCTTCCTGTACGCGATCAGATCCATCATCGCGGTCTGCTGCTCCGGCCTGGCGCCCACGAAATCGGTGGCGTAGCGGCGCAACATTTCGCGGTCCAGCCAGGCAATGCCGCCGGTATAGATGGTAGCCAGCTCAGGCCCCTGGCTGGAGAGCAGGTCGATAAACTCCGGCGCTCCCGCGGCCAGCGCCCCCGGAGACACGTCGTCGGCCGGCACAATCAGATCCGCCAGGCGTCGCAGCGTGGCATATTCGTGAGCATTGAACAGCTTGGGCTTGTAAGGTCCGGCAGCCTTCTCTTGCAGGGCTAACTCGTGAACATGCTGGGCCGCTTCAAGCGGCAGCGCGCCCATGGCAGCGGAAAGCGCGAACCCGCGCAGCAGGTCTCGCCGCGAAACGTCAGACATTGCCTTTCCTCATCTCTTCAGCCAGATAGTCGGAAGTTCGCCACGCCATGGCCGTGATGGTTAGTGTCGGATTCTTGTCCGGATTGCTCACGAACGGCGCGGCATCGGCCACGAACAGATTCTTTACCTCATGCGCCTGGCAGTACTTGTTCAGCACACTCGAGCGCGGATCCTTGCCCATGCGAACCGTGCCCAGCTCGTGGATAATCTCGCCGCCGATGGAAATCGCCTCCGCCGCCGATGGCCGGGGCGTAGTGACTTTTCCGCCCATGGTTTCAAGCACCGATTTGAACGTGTCGTGCATGTGCAGCACTTGATTCAGCTCCGCGTCCGTCCACTTGAAACTGAAACGCAGCACCGGGATGCCGTACTGGTCCACCACATCGGGATCGATATCGCAGAATGTATCTTTGTTCGGAATCTGCTCGCCGCGCCCCGCCAGGTGCACGTACGAGCCGAATTCCTGCCGGATGTGCGATTTCAGATCCCGGCCGTAACCCTCATGCCGCGCGCACTGGCCATGGAACGTGCCCACGCCCGGTATCCCGAATCCGCCGGAGACTTCGATGTGATAGCCGCGCGGGAATCCCAGATCTTTCTTCTCCCACAGCCACCAGGGCATGTAGACGTGCATGCCGCCCATGCCGTCGGAATTGTGGCGCGGAAGCCCGTCCAGCGCCGGGATGTGCGCCGTCAGCGCGTAGCCCGTGCTGTCGGTCAGATTGCGTCCCAATTCTCCCGATCCATTGGCCAGTCCGTTCGGAAAACGGCTGGACTTCGAGTTCAGCAGCAGCCGCGAAGTTTCGCACGCGCCGCCCGCCACCACCACGCTGCGGCAGCGAATCTGTTTCTCCGTGCGTGTTGCCTTATCGATGTAGGAAACGGCGGTCACCTTGCCGCTGGAATCGGTGATCAACTCGCGCACCATCGCGCCCGTGAACAGCTTCACGCGGCCGCTCTTCATGGCGGGAAAGATTTGCACCTGGCTCGAAGAATAATTCGAGTTCGTGATGCATCCTCGCCCGCACTGCCCGCAGTAATGGCAGGGCGCGCGCCCATTGGTGGGCTTCGTGACAATTCCCAGCCGCGACGGGATGCAGGGAATGTCCAGCTTCTTGCAGGCGCGTTGCACCAGCACCTCATGTACCCGCGGCGGAGGGCACGGCTGGAATTGCCCGTCGGGGGCGCTGCGAATGCCTTCCTTGCTGCCCGTGACGCCGATGAAGCTTTCGGCCTTATCGTAGTAAGGCGCGATTTCGTCGTAGGTAATGGGCCAGTCGGTTCCGATGCCGTCCCGCGTGTACGGCGTGAAATCGTAATCCGCGAACCGCAGCGAGATCCGGCCATAATGATTGGTGCGTCCGCCCACCACGCGCGAGCGGAACCACATGAACTTGCTGCCCTTCGCCACCGTGTAAGGCTCGCCCGGAAGTTCCCAGCCGCCGCTGGTGGCCGCGAAGTATCCGAACGGCCAGGGACTACGTCCGAAATATCCCGCGCCGCCGTCGCCCACGCCGCGATGCGGCACCTGATAAGGCCACATGTGCTCTTTGAAATCCTTGGCCGGATTCAGCGGCGGCCCCGCTTCAAGCAGCGCCACGGAAACGCCCAAGTCGGTGAGAACCTTGGTGGCAGTACCTCCGCCCGCGCCCGAACCGATGATCACCACGTCGTAAACCGGCGAGCTGCGAATGATTTGAAACATGCTGAGGACGATTGTAGCGCTCTGAAACCGAATCGGCAGCCGTCAGGATGCGTTCCCGGCTACCGCTGCACCAGCCCCTGCACCGCCTCCAGCTCTTTACCCGCCTCCGACCATTTCCCCTGCGACACTAGATCGCGATACCGCTGCAGATGCTTCCGAATTTCCGCGATGCGCGGATCGTCGCCGCCCGGCTGCGGCGCAGTCACCGTAACCGGACTCGCTTGCCGCGGTTCGGTCGCAACATCGCCCAGCGCAGGTTGCG
>JAYTVY010000222.1:0-4975 GCA_043743755.1 Bryobacterales bacterium
CGGGTCCAACCTGCGCTTGCTGGATCAGCATGGCGGAGCGCAACGCCGCCTGGCGGACGGTGTGCTGGTGTGACCGGTAAATCAACACCGCCACCACCACCAGCACCACTGCGGCGGCAATGCCGCCCCAGCGCACTAGCTGCTTGCGATGGTCGCTGACGTATTCAACGCTGTGCTGGACTTCCAGCGCAAAACGATCACTTTTGAGTTCTTTACGGGTAAGCCTGTCCACGAAACCTCTAGCAGAATCTCTATATTATCACAGCCTGACGGTGTTTTCAGGAACGTCAGCCCCCGATGGCGTGCATGGGGCGAGGGGGCGGCACGAACCGTGAAGTGTTGATCTCATGGCCGAGCCACTTCTGCTGGACGTTGGAGCGGAGGGCCGCGACGATGGCTTCATCGGGCGCGCCGGAGCGCAACAGACCACGGACATCGGTTTCCTCGATGGCGAACAGGCAGTAGCGCAGCTTGCCGTCGCTGGTGAGGCGGACGCGGTTGCAGTTGAGGCAGAACGGGCGGCTTACGGAGGCAATGAATCCGATGCGGCCGATGCCGTCGGCAAATTTGTATTCGGTGGCGGGGGCGCGCGGGTCGCGGTCGGGTATTTCGACCAGCGGCGCGATTTCGCGGGAGAGAGTTTCGATGATGTCGCTTGCGAACAGTACCCGGGTGCGGTCCCAAATGCCCTGGGCATCCAGGGGCATGAATTCTATGTAGCGAATCTCGATGCCGCGCTCCCGGCCGTACAAAGCCAGAGGCACTACGTCGGCCTCCACCAGGTTTTTAACCGCGACGGCGTTGATCTTCAGCCGGAAGCCGAGCCGGCGGCAGAGCTCAATGCCCTCAAGCACCTTGTCGAGATCGTCACGGCGGGTGATGTGGAGGAAGCGCTCGCGGTCCAGCGTGTCCAAGTGGACGTTGAGGCGGCGGAGGCCCGCGTCGTAGAGCGCCTGGGCATCGCGGGTGAGGAGGACGCCGTTGGTAGTGAGGCCGAGATCGCGCACACCGGGGATAGCGGCCAGCTTGCGGACCAGCACCGGCAAGTCCCGGCGCACCAGCGGCTCGCCTCCGGTAAGGCGCAGTTTCGTGACGCCTTGGGAAACGGCGATGCGGGCGAAGCGCTCGATCTCCTCGAAGGAGAGGATCTCTTCCCGCGGCATGTATTTCACGCCCTCTTCGGGCATGCAATAGAAGCAGCGGACATTGCAGCGGTCCGTCACACTGATCCGGAGATTATCGTGGAGGCGGCCGAAGGTATCGAGGAGGGGCTGCATGGCGATGGCGTGCCTACTTTACCGCAAGCATGCGCTGGATGGGAACCGCGGCGCGCCGGATGATATCGGCCGGCAGCTCAACGCGAGGCGACAGGTTGAGCAGAGCGTCGCGCAGCTTCTCGAGTGTGTTGCGGCGCATGTAGGGGCATTCGCTGCAGTTGCAGTTTTCATTGGGAATGAAGTGGAAGCGCTTGTGTGGCGCCTTGCGCTCAAGAGAGCGGGCCACGCCGCTTTCGGTCATCACGATGAATTCATCCGCTTCCGAGGACACGCACCAGTCGATGATGGCGCTGGTGGATCCAATGAAATCGGCCATCGCCAGCACGTCCCGCGGGCACTCGGGGTGAGCGGCTACCAAGGCTCGAGGATGCCGGCGGCGGGCGGCGCTCAGCTTGCGGGCGGCGAAGGTGGCATGCACGATACAGGCGCCCTGCCAGATCTTCATATTCTCGCGTCCGGTCTGCTGCTTGACGTAATTGCCCAGATTGATGTCGGGCAGGAAGAGAATGTTTTTCTCGGCGGGAATCGAGTTCACTATGGCGACGGCATTGCGCGAAGTGCAGAGGATGTCGCTTTCGGCCTTCACCTCGACCGAGGTGTTTATGTAGCTGACGATCACGTGATCGGGATGAAGGAGGCGGTATGCGCGGATCTGCCCGGCGGGACAGCTTTCCACCAGGCTGCAACTCGCGTCGCGGTCCGGCACTACCACGATGCGCTCTGGGTTCAGTACCTTCGCGGTTTCCGCCATGAACCAGACTCCGCAGAAGGCGATAACGTCGCCTTCGAACTGCTGGGCCCTGCGCGCGAGTTCCAGGCTGTCGCCTACGGCATCCGCGAGGTCCTGAATTTCGTTGTCCTGATAATGATGCGCCAGAATCATGGCCCGGCGCGTATGCTTGAGTTCGAGGATCTCTTCGGAGATGCCGGCAAGGGAGAGAGTGGGGGACATGGCTCGAACCGCTTTTACTCTATTGTACCCGGGCGGCGCAGTGCTGGGTGCCGGTCTTGAAGTGTAAGGAACCTAACGTAGGGTAGCGCCGTCTGGTAGACTTTGACTATTAGAGGTATTGTATGACCCTGTTGTCCCGCTTTTCATTGGCCTTCTTCTTGATCTCCGGATTATCCGCTGTTTTTGCGCAATCGAACGTGGATGTTGGATGCTTTGCGACAGCCGTACCGCCGGTAGTGCGCGGCGAAGGCATTACCGAGCGAGTCGGCGACATCGTGCTGGAGTGTAAGGGCGGGTCGCCGAACGCCCGCATCACCGGGAATTTATCGGTTTTCCTGAATGTGAACGTCACGAACCGGCTGGCCGGAAACAGCGTGCTGGGTATCGTGCTGACGGCCGATAACGGATCCGGGCCGCAACCCATCGTAGTGCCCGCGCTGCTGACATCGCCGAGCATACTGATGTTCAACAACGTGAGCTTCACCCTATCGCCCACCGGGACGGTAACGCTTCGCTTGGCGAATGTGCGGGCGGCGGCGAATCAGTTGAACCTTGTGCCTGGCACCATCATTTACGCCTTCCTGGGATTCAACAGCGCGAGCCTGGTGAATTTCAGCAGCACCCAGTTCAAGGTAGGGACGCCGCTGCCGAGCTTGTACGTGGGGCTTTCATCGAGGCTGGTGTGCGCGCCCAGCGGATCTCCGTTGCCGTCCACGGTGAGTTTTTCGAGTTTTATTAATTCGCGCGCGATCTTCAATACCACGCGGGTAACGGAAGGTTTTGGCGATGCCTTCGCGCCGCTGTCCCATTGGGCCAGCCTGAACGCGGATACCGGGACGCGAATTTTGGTGAGGTATGGCGGATTTCCCGCGGGAGCGCAGCTGTATGTGCCGGACCTAGTGGCCGGATCGGATGCGCTGCAGCCGACGGCGGGTGGAGATTTCGGACCACCGCCTTCCGGCGGACAATACCGGCCGACGGCGAACGGTACGCTGTTGCTGGCTCGGGTTCCCAGCGCGGATTCGAACGGCGGGGGCGGCGTGCCGGTATACACGCCTGGACCCGTGGGATCGGGCGCCGCGGCGTTTGACTCGGTGAGTCCGGTGACGATCAACGGGGGCTCCGGTTATGCGGTGTACGAAGTAGTGGACGCGAACCCGGGGGTGCAGGAAAGCGCGCAATTCCCGACTTTCCTGGGCTTGCAGCCATCGGGCGGCGGGCAGGCGGTAACCACCACGGAAGACGTATTCATCGCGCCGGTGTCGAATATCAATACCGCCCACCCCAGCGCGCCAATTCCGCGCTTCCAGATGGTTGTGCCCGGACCGGACTGCACGATTGTGGGCGACTGCGGCGCGAACTATTTCCCGCTGCTGCACGTGGACGTCTCACAACCGCTGCAGTTCACCGCGAAGGCGGGTGGGATTTATCAAGTGGGCTATTTGCGGGTGCTGAACGATGGCGGCGGATTGCTGCGCTGGTCCATTGCGGTGAATTACCAGAACGGTTCCGGCTGGCTCCAGCTCTACCCGAGCGATGGGATAGGCAACACCACCGTTCGCGTGGACGCGCATCCCGAGAATCTGGCGCCCGGCACCTATCAGGCGACGCTGACGATTGAGGCGGGTCCGGTAGCGGGAACGAGGACGGTTCCGGTAACGCTGGTGGTGACGCCGGGCACGCCGGTTCCCCCGCAAGCGCAGCCGCCATCCGTTACAGCGGTGGTGAATGCGGCCAGTTTCGCGGCGGGAGCGGTGACGCCGGGCTCGCTGGCCACCATCGTGGGGTCAAAGCTGGCGGGAACGGCGGTGAAAGTGTTATTTGACGAGATGCCGGCGAAGCTGCTTTACACCAGCGATGCGCAGATCAACCTGATGGTGCCGGACGAGCTGGCGGCGCGGCCGTCGGCAAGCATGGTGGTGACGGTGGATGGCGTATCCAGCGCCGCGAGAACAGTGATGCTGGCGCCCTTCACACCCGCGATTTTCCCGGGCGCCGTGCTCAACCAGGACTACTCGGTGAACAATGCAGCGGCTCCGGCGCATCCCGGGGACGTGATCCAGATCTTCGCTACGGGGCTTTCCGGTACGGGGACTATTACAGCGCGGATCAACGGGTCGCCTGTGAATGTGCCGTATTACGCGGGACCAGCGCCGGGACTCGACGGCGTCCAGCAGGTGGATCTGCTGCTGCCGGGGGATCTGGCGGGCGTGAGCGCGGAGGTAGCGGTATGCGGGGCCAGCGCTTCAAAGCCGGAACAGACGCTGTGCAGCGCCTCGGCGAAAGTGGTGCTGGCGCAGCAGTAACTGGGGGGGGCGTCCAGCTTCATCCCGGGTGAGGTAGAATAGTTAGGTTCTTTGCATGAGCCCGCTTCCTATCTCACCGGCCCTGCTGTTTGCATCCGCCAGCAGTCTGTTCAATTCGATGTTCGACGAGACCTTCGCGGATATCCATCATTTGGAATTCTTTGACTGGGCTCTGCTGGTTCCCTACTTCACGGTTCTGGTGATTTTGTCGTGTTACGGGTGCCACCGGTTCGAGATGATCCGGGGGTATTTCAAACACCGCAAAACGGCACCGGAGCACCCGCCGGAGATAACCGGACCTCTGCCTCGCGTCACCATTCAGTTGCCGCTGTATAACGAGCGCTACGTGGTGGAACGGCTGCTGGAAGAGATCAACAAGATGGAGTATCCCCGGGAACTTCTCCAGATCCAAGTTCTGGACGATTCCACCGACGATACCC
>JAYTVY010000223.1:0-1916 GCA_043743755.1 Bryobacterales bacterium
GAAGAAGTCGCCGGTATCGCGGCGCTTCATCTCCGGTGGACAGGGTGAGTGGTCCGTCGCGATCAGATCGATCACACCCTCACGCAACGCCTCCCACAACGCGTCGCGATTCGCATTGTTACGAATGGGCGGCGCACATTTGAATTCCGTCGCTGCATCCGGGATTTCCTCGGCCGCGAAGTAAAGATACTGCGGACACGTCTCTACTGTGATTGGAAGCCCTTCGGCCCGCGCCGCGCGTAACATTTCCACCGCTTCCGACGATGCCAAATGGACCACATGAACGCGGCATTGGGTGGTGCGGCAAAGGCCAATCAGCAGCTCGATGGCGAAATTCTCGGCTGCGGCGGGCCTCGATTCCATGTAAGTCGCGTAGCGCCGCGGATCCCCCTGCGGCTCCATCAAGAATGCGGGCAATTCAGCATGCGCCAGCAGCGTCGCGCCCGCGCGGGCCAGCACGGGCATCGCCTCGCGCAAGTCGCGCTCGGTAACGTTCGCGAACTCTTCGACGCCCGATGGCGCCAGGAAACACTTAAACCCCAGGCATCCCGCCGCCAGGAGAGCTTGGAGTTGATCGGTATTGCCCGGTACCACGCCCCCCCAGAATCCTACGTCCACCCAGCACTTGCCCGCGGCCGCCGCCACTTTCGCCGCGTATCCCTGGAGCGAGGTGGTCGCGGGGATGCTGTTCAGCGGCATGTCCACCAGCGTGGTTACGCCCGCGCACGCGGCCGCGCGCGTTGCCGTCGCGAATCCTTCCCATTCCGCGCGGCCTGGTTCATTGATATGCACATGCGAATCCACCAACCCAGGCATTACCACCAGATCGCCCGCGTCTTCGTCGTACGCACCGTCGTACCCGCGCACTTCCTGGATGACGCCATCGCGCACACCGATCGCGGCCGGCCGAACGCCGCCCGGCAGAACCACTCGCCGTCCTCGCAGGATCCAGTCAGCGCCCGCCATCGAGAAACTCGCGAAGCAGATTCCGCGCCACCCGCAAACGATACGCCTGCGATGACCGCATGTCGTCAATCGGCGCGATTTCGGACGTCAGCGCCGCCATAGCGTCGCCACCCTCGCGAATAGCGGCTTCCGTTTGTACACATCGCAGCGGCGTTGGAGCGACGCTCCCCAGTGCGATACGCACCTCGCCGCTTCCCCGATCGCGCAACGCCGCGAAGCACACCTTTGAAATCGCCTGCGCCTTGCGTGTCCCCACTTTGCGGTACACCTCATCGAATTGTCCCGCGCGCCGCGGCAGCCGGATGGAGCGCAACAGCTCGTCCGCTTCCATGCGCGTCCGCTTGTAGCCGATGTGAAAATCCCGGTACGGAATGCAGCGCGCGCCGCGGGGCGACACCAGTTCGAGCTCCGCATCGTAGATCAGCAGCGCGGGCGGCGAATCGGCGGCCGGCGAGGCATTTACAATGTTGCCGCCCAGCGTCCCTCTATTCTGTGTAGCCACGGCGCCCGTCAGCGATGCGGCCGCCGCCAGCAGCGGATACTCCCGCGACACTACCGCGTGCCGTAATACATCCGTGTAAGTGGTGAGCGCGCCAAGCGTGACCGAATCCGCCGTCACCGTGATGCCGCGCAGCTCGCCGAGCCCCCAAATATCGATCAGCTTCCGATGTTCCAGTTTGCCCGCTTCGAACAGCACCATCAGATCCGTGCCTCCCGCCAGCGGCTTCCAGCCTTCGCTAACCAGATCGAGCGCCTCGCTCAGGCTCTTCGGCGTCCGCAGCGAATACGCAGGTACGTTCCCTCTCAAGCTCTCCTCACCGACTCAAATATTTTGGTGTATCCCGTGCACCGGCACAGATTTCCCGAAAGTCCGTTGCGAATCTCATCGTCGGTGGGCTGGGGATGTTCCTTAAGCAAAGTCACCGCCGCAAGAATCATCCCCGGCGTGC
>JAYTVY010000224.1:0-3397 GCA_043743755.1 Bryobacterales bacterium
GTTCCGGTTGCCGACTGACCGCTGCGGCTGGGCATGGGGCCGTTGCCGTCGCTGATGCCCGTGCGGTAGACGGCATTGCTGAAATTCAGCTCGCTGGCGTCGAATTCAAGCGGCCGGTCCAGAACCATTTCGAGAGTGGTGCCTTTCGCGAGTACCGCATCGGGGCCGCGCGTGAGCAGAACGCCGATGAGTCCAGCGGCGGCTCCGGCAGCGGCGCCGACTCCCGCGCCCATCACGCCATGTCCGGCGGCGACGCCGGCCAGCCCGCCGATACCGGCTCCCGCACCCGCGCCTTCGCCGATGGTGCGGGCGTCGCCAGACTTGTTGCCTTCGCCCTTGATCTTGCCTTCTTTCTTGTCGAATTCCTCGGCGGCGCGTCCGTCCAGGCTGCTCATGCGGGCGCGGAAATCGCGGGTCACGCCATTCGGCAGTGTGAGCGAATCAAACCGCACGTACAGTTCGCCGCGACCCTTCACACGGCCGGGACGCTTGCTATCGGTAACGGTTCCCGCCACGTAGCTGCCTGGGGGAATCACGATTTTCCCGTTCGCCAGGATGGGGAACACGGTTTCCAGATAAATGCGGTCTCCCGGAGCCGCGTGTTTGGTGCTGACGCTGTTGATCATGCTGAGTGGGATCTTGGTGCCGGTCTCCACCACGTAAGGCGCGGGCGCGGCTGCGGGCGCTGCGGCTGCGGGGGGAGCGGCCGGCGGTTGATCCGGGGGGGCAGGATCCTGTGCCGCCAGAGACAGGGCTAGAATTAACGGAATACTCGCCGCCCGAAACAACATGATTATTGCTCCTATGCCAGGATTGTAGCTTACTTCTAGTTAAACGTGGCCCGCAGGCGGGCGGTTGCCACTTACCGCTTGGATTTGCGCTGGTGGGCCGGGGCGGGTTTCGCCGGGGGTTTCGGCGCGGCTTTTTTGGAGACAGCGGGAGCGCTGAGGATCGGAGTAGCCACCATTGTAAAGAACGTTAAGATGGCCGCCGGCCAGAGCTGCAGCAGGAGGCGATCCATCGAGTTGTCCAGTTGGAAGTGCAGTTCGAGTGGAGAAATGAAAATGTAGACGGCGAGGTCGCCCAGAAGCATCAGGCCCAGAGTTGCAACTAAGGTGGCCAGCGACAAGCGCCCCGGCTCTTCCACTTTGAATCTGACCAGCCACGCATAAACGGCGAGAACCAGCAGGATTGGAATCAGGAATTGACCCAGGTGGAAAAGCTGAACGGCCAGCGCTTCCAGGGTGAGCAGATAACGGCCGGGGTCGATCGCGTTGCGCCCGAACTGGCTGGCCGACACGTGCGCCATCACATCGTTAGCGGGGGCGTAACGCAGCTTAAAAAAGGCCACCACGGCCAGGACGGGCAGCGCGCCCGCTACGGCGGCGGGCATCTGGCGCAGCATTTCGCGCGTTCCCCGGTAGCGGAACAGCGCAAGCGCCCGGCCGATCAGCGCCACGGCCAGGAATAACAGCCCTTCGTTCTTGGTCCAGGCAGCGAAGGCGGCCATGACGCCGGCAAGCGCGGTGAATCGCAGATCGGCGGGTGAGCGGTCCTGGAGCGCGAACAAGGCCAGGGTCGCCAACACATAGAATGCCAATGGCACGTCAGCGTATTCTGAGGCAGTCATCTGGACGAAATAGGCGGTGCCTAAGAGCAGTGTTCCGGCCAGCAAGGCTTGCGTACGGCCGCGCAGGATGGCGACAGCGCCGGTGAGGACGCCCAGGGTTGCGAACCCAAAGAGGATGGCGATTAGCTGCGGGCCGAGCGCGGATTCGACGCCCGCGATGGTCCAGCAGAGCGCAACCGCGGCCGGCAGCAGCAACGGATAATCCGGATGGGCCCATTGATTAGTGAAGTTGAACGTGTTGCGCCAAAATTCGGGACCGCCGCGGAAGAGATAGCGCGCGTGCAGATTCCAGATGGCCCAGGCGTCCCAGACGCCCTCGCGGTTGATCCCAAACGAAACCGCCAGTGCGCCGGCGGCAATGGCCAAAGTGAGCAGGAACGGGCCGATGATGACGATGCCCGGATTATCGGCGCGATCCTCGGCAGGCAATTCAAAGGCCTTGATGTACCATGCGCCGGCGGCTGCGGCAGCTAGCAGCGCGGTTTCGATGGCGACTACAGTCAAGCGGCCGGCGCCGGCGGCCAAGAGCAGAAAATACACACAAGACGAGAGGCCGATTCCAGCGCCGATTCCAAGCGAGGCCGCCAGCACAGCCCCCGGGGAGAACCGGAGCGGCGTCTTCCACAGCGACAGGACCACCGCGATGCCCAGCGCGCACATCAGCAGGGGAGCCAGAACGATCACTGCGGGGCCCTTCGCAACAGCATGACGCCGGTTCCGAAATCGCGGACCACGGTGAGGCGGTGCGCCTTCAGCAAAGCCTGATCGGGCGGCTGGTGGAAATTCGCCACCACCAGAGCTTTATCCGGATCGTTGACGATCATCGCCGGGGCCAGTGCGTACTGCGTCAGGTAATATTCTTCCTGCCGGACGGTAGCATCGGGCGTGGCGTCATTGATATACCCGATTTCATCGCGAGCCGGCAGCTCTTTGCGCAGCTCATTGAAGCGGGCCAGGAAGGCGGGAATCTGCTCGGATACAGCGGGGATTGACGATTGCTGCACCAGATTCAGCAACTGGCCGGCGACCGAGAGCACCGCGATGGACAGCAGAATGGCAACCGCGAGAATGTGTCGAGCCAAGCTGTCTAGTGTATCGTACGGCAGGCTTTTTCGTTACGCCATCGAGCGCGCGGATCAGGGCTTCACGGGTAGCGTGACTCCTGGTTTGCTGAGCTGGGCAGCGACTCCGATACGGATTTCAGGGCTGGCTCCGGTGGACGCGGGCAGCACGCAGTTGATTTGATAGAGTCCCGCGAATCCGGGAGCCGCGCCCGCGTAGAGGATCCGGCTCGGGTCTAGTGGAGTCCCATCCAGCACGAGTTGAAAGCTGGCCATGTCCTTCAATACCGCGGCGGCCGGAGCCACCGTGCCGTAGACCGCTGGCGGCGCCGTCGCGCCTAATCCGGTGGCGTAGAGAATCGCGATATCGCCGGGGTGGGCGGGATGATCGGGGGTTACCACCGAGCCATCGACGCGCGCCGCCACGGCGTTTTGCGGGTCGAGTTGGAACAGCGCCGGTGAGACCGCGCCGAGTGGAAGCGACACCTGGGGTCCGGCGCGGCCGTCGAGGAAGACTTGAACGTACGACGTTCCGGGAGACAGCAAAGCTGGGACCAGCAGGTTGATCTGGCCCGGTGAGACGTAATAGATGTTGGCGAGTATCCCGCCCACGGATACGCGTACGCCGGTATTCGGCAAGACGGTGGGCAGCGTACCTTCCTTGATGTCATCGGCAGTGATGGCGCGTGTGGTGAAAGCGAGTCCG
>JAYTVY010000225.1:0-4863 GCA_043743755.1 Bryobacterales bacterium
GCCAGAAGCGAAATTTTCTCGCCACCCTGCTGCTCTCGCAAGGCGTGCCCATGCTTCGTGCAGGCGATGAACTGGATCAGACGCAGGCCGGAAACAACAACGCCTACTGCCAGGACAACGAATTGACGTGGCTGGACTGGAAGCTGGATGAGCGCAAGGTCGCGCTGCTGGAATTCGCGCGCAAGCTAGTCAAGCTGCGCCTGGAGCATCCCAATCTGCACCGCCGCAAGTTTTATCAGGACCGCAGCATCCGCGGGTCCGAGATACGCGATATCGTGTGGCTGCGTCCCGACGGGCAGGAGATGACCGATGAAGAGTGGACGTCGGGCTGGGTGCGGTGCCTGGGCGTGATGCTCAACGGCCGGACGCTGGATCACGTGGATGAGAAGGGCGAATCCGTGCACGATGACACGTTCGCGCTGATGCTGAACTGCCATCACGAGCCGATCTTGTTCTATTTGCCGCCGCCTCCCACCGGCGACTCCTGGGAAGTGGTGGTGGATACGAACGACCCGTGCGGCGAACGCAAGCTGAAGGGCGGCGAGCCGCTGGAGCTGGTACGCCAGTCGCTGATCCTGGTATGCGAATGCCGGCCGGCGCCCGAGCGCGCGATTTAGTTCATCGGCGCCCTCTAGGGTTTGTCCACGCGAACCCACCCGCCCGCCGCACGCTCGAATTTCTGTCGCCCAACCGGCTCGAAGCCGCCGCTCCAGGCAATTCGCTCAATAACCATCTCGCCTTCGCCCACCCGTATGGCATTGAACGAATTCGCCTCGCCGCGCCCGCGCTTGGACAGCGTGCCGGCCTGGATGAAAATCGCCGAGTGCCCGTGCATTCCGTAGCGAAATGCGGTTTCGCCGGCGTGGCTCAAATGAAAATGGCCGGCCAGCAGCAGGTCCACGCTGCAGCTTGCGATGGTGGCCATGGCGAGACCGGCGCGGCCCACCAGGTCCGCCGAAGTGTAGTGTTCGGGAAGATCGAAAGGATGATGCGTCACCAGAATCTTGACGACGCGAGAGGGCGTCTCGCAAAAGCGCTCCCGGATGCAGGCGATCTGGCGGGGATTCACCCGGCCGTTCTTCCAGATCAGCGAACGCGCCGTGTTGATGCCAAGCACCGCAATCTCGTCGTCGGAAAAGAAAGGCGTCAGCTCCTCTGTAATGTGGCGGCGGTAAGCGTTCAAAGGGCGCGCGAGGCGGTGGTACATATTGTGCAGGGGCACATCGTGGTTGCCGGGGACCACTATGTACGGCGCGGGGAGATCGTCCAGGAAACGGCGCGCTTCAGCGAACTCAATGGATCGCGCCCGCTGCGTCAGGTCGCCGGAAAGCACCACCACATCCGGGCTGAGCGCGGCGATGGATTCCAGCAGCGGAGCGCGCAGCGACTCATCGAAGCGTCCAAAGTGAATATCCGAGATGTGGACGATAGTGCGCATGTTTCAAGGCGCCAATACGCGCAAGGCGCCGGGACAAATCCGGTAGTGCAGCGGCGCGGTAAGCCGGAGCACCTCCCCGTCCGTAGAGACGCGCACGCGGCGGCGGCGAGTTTCAATCCAGACTTCTTCCACCGAGAGGATGGTCAATGTCTTGGCGCTGTCCAGACGCCGGAACACGGCGCTGAACGCCATCCGGACCAGACCGCCGCGGGTAACGGGCGCGGCCACATACACGAACAGACGGCCTTGATCTAGCTTGGCACGAGTGCCGATCTCCAGTCCCTGAATCTGATATTCGTTGTTGCCGACAAACACGAAGGGCGTGTGCTGAATCAACTTTTCGCCATCCGCCGAGAGGCGGACTCTCAGAAACGGGAACCGGCGCAGCACCTGCAGCGTGGCCAGGGCGAAGGCCAGCCACTTGGAGCGCCCGCGCCGGCGCTCGCGTTCGCGGACGGTGACTATATTGGGATAGATTCCAATACTGGAATTATTGACGAAGACATGGCCGTTCACTTCCGCGATATCCACGGGAATGTGCCGCCCCGCCGCGATGACGGCCACCGCGCCGGCGAGATCCGCGGGAATTCCAAGATCCTTGGCGAAATGATTGAGCGTACCCATGGGAAGTACTCCCAGCACGGCTTCGCTGCGGGCCACCGCCGACGCCGCGGCGCCGATAGTGCCGTCCCCTCCCGCGGCCACCACGACACGGAAGCCGTCGCGAACGGCGTCGCGCGCCGCCTGGGCGACGTCTTCTCCGGACTTCAACAGGTGAAAGGCCGGGGCCAGATCATGAACGGCGAATAACGCTTTCAGTTGTTCCCGGAGGGGTTCAAGACGGACCGACCCGGAATGCGGGTTGAGAATTACCGCGATCTTATCGGGCACGCCATTGGTCTCCGGTTCCGAGGAAAGTCAGCCAGACCACGGCGGATGCGTACCCGGCGATAACGTCGGTAGGGTAATGCACGCCCAGGTAGATGCGCGAGTAGCCAATGAGCGCTTCGATCAGGATAGCGGCCATCCAAAGGATGGCGCGGGACGTCCGGCTGGTCGAATGGGCGGCCAGAATCCAGGCCAGCGACCCGAAGAAACAGACCGCGAACAGGGCGTGGCCGCTGGGATAGCTGTACGAACGCGGCGCGGGAAGTCCGAAGAACGATTCGGGCCGGGCGCGGTGGAAGATCAGCTTCAAGACCTGTTCCAGGAGTAGCGCTCCCAGCATGACGACCACGAGCAGGTTCCCCTCCCGGCGCCATTTGAGATGCCGGAGCAGGAAGAACAACAGAATCGCCGCAGGGCCCAGAACGCCGGGCGAGCCGGCGAAGCTGATCGCTCGCATGACGCTGGTGAGCCCGCCGGACGAGTGGGCGTGGACCCATTCCCGCACGTTTCCGTCAAAGTGCAGCGTCTCGCCCTCCAGCATTTCGCTGGTTAACAAGGCGAACACCAGAAGTGTCGCCAGAGCGAGCGCGAGGCCGATCAGAATACGTTTCAATCGAGTGCCGCGCTCGTCAGCAGGTCATGTTCGCCGGGGGGCACGAAGCCGCGTTCGCGCATGATGCGGGCCACCTGGGCCCAGTGGCGTATTTCGTGGAGCAGGACATGCATCACGAGTTTCCGGCCGGATGCCGTATACCGGCGGCCCGCGACAACGAATTCCACGGAGCGATCCCAGTCCTCGGGATGGGCCGACTGTATAAACTGCCGCATGGCTTTGCGGGTTTCCAGGCCAAATCCAAAGAGCTCGTCGATGTGCGAACAGGGACGGCCACGGTACTCATCCAGCGTCTGGTTCCGCAGTCGCTGGACATAACGCAGCTCGGGACCGAAGATATGCAGCACCAGCGCGCCGACGGTGCTCTCAAGGTCGCCGGCCACCGGCATCTTGAGCAGATCCTCGCCATTCTCGCGAAACCACCGCTCCCAGCGGCCGCGCTCTTCGTCCGTGTAGTGAAGCAGTTCATGAACCGACAGGTGCATGTCTCCTTCATCGTAAACGGTTGAGTGAGCACTCACTCGGGGGCGGGTGCAAATTGAACCTAGGAGACGGTTAAGATGAGCGTTTTGCTGGTCTGTCTGTTCGCGCCGCTCATGGGTGCTGAATTCAAATCGGATAAAGAGTGCGTTGTTGGGATCAGAGTCGCCGATCGGGAAAACCTCACCGGAAAGGTGGTTTCCGTGGACAGCAGCAAGTGCCGTGTCCTCCTGGACGGCAGCGGCAAGACGACAACCTACTTGTTCTGGATGCTACACGCCGCCGGTGGCAGTGCCGAGACGAATGACAAGCTCGTCATCGGCAAATATAACTGCTATGTTGGCAGCCAGGGCGCCGGAGAAATGCGGATTACCGGGCCGGCCAGCTACGAAAGCGAAGGCAAGGCAGGCAGGTACCACGTGGAGCCATCGCGAAAGATTGTGTTCGAAAGCGGTCCGTTTTCCACTTACAACGCCAAGCTGCTTCCCGGGCCGAGGATAGGATTGAACCTGAGCGGCGGCACTTTCTACAACATGACTTGCGACCCGGCGAAGTAAAACTTCTAGTCGGATTTGCCGTGCCTGAAAGTCTCCCGCCTGTTTGGCCACGCTGCGCGCTAAAAAAAGGGCCTGCCGGACTGTAAGCCGGTTTCTGTGTCCCCTTGCGGGGCGGCAGTCATTCCTCTGGGCCGCCCATTACTGGACGGCTCTAGCAACCTACCCGGAAGTCGAGCGGAACGGGCCGCCCCTCCTCCCCTATTTGGTCTTGCTCCGCATGGGGTTTGCCCTGCCTGCCGGATTACTCCGGCAGCGGTGCGCTCTTACCGCACCTTTTCACCCTTACCCTCCGCACGAGGCGGCTGGCGGTATATTTTCTGTGGCACTTTCCGTAAAGTCCGCTTTGAGCGAACCCCCCCGGCCGTTAGCCGGCATGCTGCCCTGTGGAGACCGGACTTTCCTCCCGGCAGTACCAGATCTTACGACCCGGAGTACCAGGCGACTGCCCATCCGGCAGGCCCGTACCGATTGTCGCACCTTCCTCCGGGGCCTAATGATCTTTTTTTAGAAATACAAGTAGGCAATTATGAGTCCTATGCTCAAGTGACTAGTGTGGTTGGCCGAGAGGTTAGTGTAGTATCGCTCGAAGATTGGCTTTGCCGCTTTCGTGAGCAGAGCTTTTAGTCGCCAAAACAATAAGATAGCTTACAGAAGAGGACGGTTTATGTTCCGCAGAATCTGGATGGTCGCGATTCTCGTTGCGCTGGCAGCGAACTGTGTGTGGGCCCAACAGACGCCCCGGCAGTCCAAGTGCGATTGGGAAGAGATCAATTTCGAGTTCAATTCGAATCAGGTAATCGACGGATCGCCCAGCTTGATGCGGCTGGCCGAACTGCTTTCCAAGCACCCCGGCTACAAGGCGCTAGTCGAGGGTAATACCGACAACC
>JAYTVY010000226.1:0-2595 GCA_043743755.1 Bryobacterales bacterium
CCAGCTCGATGCCGTCCAGTTCATACGTGAAGATGGGAAAGGGATCCAGTCGAAAGCGAGACAGATAATCCTGGCCATTCGGATGGACGGCGCCGGGATATTGGTTGGCGCTGAGTTCGTAGCGGACATCGCCGGCGACGAGGGTCTCTTCTAGTTTCGAGAGCAACACGAGGCGTCCGACCGGTGGGCGGGTGGCGGCAACCAGCAGCGCATGGTAGCGGCGGGTGTTTAGTCCGAGGATGGTTGAAGAGGCGAAGCCGCCGATTCCGTTGGTTTCGAGCCACTCGCGGGAGCTGGCGTCGGCGAAGCCTGCACAGAGAGAGCGGTCGAAGTCCAGGGGACGCATCTGTGGGCAGAGTAGCAGGTGGGGAGCCGGCCGGGGGGCCGGCTGCGGACCTGGGGGTCCGCCGTACAATCCTATTACGGTTCGAGGATGCCGGCGCGGATGCGGGGTTCGGGGCGCTCGGCGGCGGCGAAGTCGGCTTTCGCTTCGGTGCTAGTGGAGATGTCGGTGGCGCCGGTGTTTTCCAGCAGCTCTTTTGCGCGCTTGACCCAGTCGGAATTATCGCAATGCACCGAAAGCAGGATGCCGCCGTTGCGTATGCGGCCCTCGTAACGTTTGGCTTCGTATTCCGGAATGCCGACGCCGATGAGCGCGCCCGTGAAGCCTCCCAGCGTGCCGCCGACACCGACTCCGCTCAGCATCGCGACGATGGGGCCGGCCGCGATAAACGGGCCGATGCCGGGGACAGCCAAAGCGCCGATGCCGGCCAGCCAGCCCAGCGCGCCGCCGATGATGGCTCCGGAGCTGGCGCCCGCCACCGCGCCCTCCGGGGCTTTGGTGTGCTTTTCATGCGCGAAATCCTTGGTGCCGCTGTTTTCCGGACACAGAACCGAAATGTCGGTGCTCCGGAATCCGGCCTGCTTCAGCGCGTCGACAGCTTCGGATACAGTGACCTGATCACGGTAAATCCCAAATGCGGAAGTATTCTTGGACATAGTAACCCTCCCAGATGCGACGAGGGCCGGACAGGTCCAGCCCTCGCATGCTACTCGCTCCTCAGCCTTACCCAATCCCCGCGCCGATAGCCTGAGATTCTGCTTCCCCGGTCCTCGCCGCTCGTCTCAACGTCCCACGTCCTATTGCAACTCAACTTCCACTGCTAAGTGAATCAAAGTGCAAGACCCTCCGAACGCGGACCGTGCAATTCTTACTCACGCCCGCCGTGTAACGCCCATTACCAGCGCAACAAGAAAGACGATCAGGAACAGAAAGAACAGGAGCTTGGCCAGGCCCGCAAAGGCCACCGCCACACCCGTGAAGCCCAAGATCGCGGCAAAAATCGCGATCAGAAAAAACGCCATCGCCCAGTTCAGCATGCTTGTGTATTCCCTCTCCGAAGGATTGGGTAGCACGCACCGGGCCAAAGAGGATCGATCTGCAAGGAGTCTGTCCTCCGCCGATAAGAACTTCGAGCGGAAGCCGGTGAATATGAAGCAATTTCTTGCCAGTAATGTTTGTTAGTAAACGGCCAACAATATTTTCAGTATTCCGTCTAAGCAGGCAGGATGTGGCGGCAGTAGCGCGCGGCACCGGCAGCCACTGCACCGGGAGGACGATCGAAATGCGCCTGAAACTGATAGCGCTGGGAGTGTGTCTGGCGATCCAACTCGGCGCCGCCGCACCGTACGGGGCATTTAAGAGCGTGGAGCAGCGCTTCCGGACGGCGCTGGAGAAACTCGAAGCCGCCACGCCGCCCGATGGCGCGGCCGTCGCCGCCGCGCGACGGAAGCTGGCCATGACCCTGCGCGAAGAGGGTCACTACGACGAAGCAGAACAACAGTTTAGGAAGGCACTGGACTCGTTGATCGCATTGAATGGGGCCAAGGGCGCGGAAGTGGGCGCCGCCATGGCCGGGGTAGCCAGCGTATTACTGGATACGGGCAAATTGAACGAAGCGGAAGTGTTGCTGCGAAAAGCGCTGGAGATCGACCGCGCGGCGGTGGGGGAAGAGGGCCTGGAGACTTGCGTGGCGCTCACCGGCATCGCGGCAATTTATGTGAAGCGCGGCGATGTGGCGCGTGCCGAGCCGCTGTTGCGCCGCGTGGTGGCCGCATATGAAAAGACGGGAAGTCATGCGGCCGACATGGCCACCGCATACCATGAGCTGGGCACGTTGTACTTCGTGGACCGCCGCTACGGACAAGCCGAGGAGAGTTTCTTGCGCGCGCTGGCTCTGTTCGAGAAGGTGTTTGGGCCGGACCATCCGACGCTCGCGGTCACGAAAGCGAATCTCGCCATGGCCTATGCGTCCGAGGGGCAAATGGAAAAGGCCGCGCCCATCTTCGAGAACGCCGTGGCCCTGATTGAGCGCAATATCGGTCCGGACCATCCGCACCTGGCGACAATGCTGCGCAACGGCGCGGAAATGTACCGCCGGCTTCGAGACTACAATCACGCGCTACCCCTGATGAAGCGGGCGATGGATATTGCCGAGCGCATGTACGGGCCGGATTCTCCCGATCTGGTTCCGTGGCTGAAGATCTGGTCGGGGTTGCTGAGGGAAACCCATGCGGGGGCGGAGGCGAAGAAGG
>JAYTVY010000227.1:0-3701 GCA_043743755.1 Bryobacterales bacterium
TAATCCGGTTTCCGATCCCTATTGCAGTAACAAAAATGGACCATTCGCATCCAACCCACGGAGGCTAAGGTGAAAGTCCATCGTTTACTGTCAATCTTCTACGCAATCTATGTTTTTGCCGGAATCTCGCTTATCGCGGGGCCCCAACCGGTTCCAGCTAGCGCGACGCAAAAATCGGCAAATGGGCAACTGATCAATTTGAACACTGCTTCTGAAAAAGAACTCGATGTGCTCCCGGGTGTGGGTCCAGCGACGGCCAAGAAAATCGTCTCTGGACGCCCCTATTCGTCCGTGGACGACTTGGCCAAAGCGGGCGTACCGGCCAAAACGATCGAAAAAATCCGTTCCATGGTGACCGTGGGAGCGAGATCCGGTGCGGTGACTCCTCCCCGCCAGGGAGCCGCATCGCGACCAACCGACACCGCTGCCCAGTCCAGTGCGCCACCGCAGCCGGGAATGGTCTGGGTAAACAAAGAAACCAAAGTTTTTCATCGGGCCGGGGACCGGTGGTACGGCAAGACGAAGAAAGGCCAGTACATGACCGAGGCTGACGCGGTGAAGGCTGGCTACCGCGAATCAAAAGAACACTAGGAGAACAAAAATGGCAGAACAAGATCAAAAACTGGAACAACTCAAGCAGAAGTATCAACCGGTCCTGAACGTTATCCAACAGACTGGTGTGCGTCTTTCGCACGTTCACGTACAGGACAACAAGCTGGTAATCCAGGGTGAAGCCCCCTCGGACGACGCTAAGAACAAGGTGTGGGATGAGATCAAGCGAGTGGACCCCGCCTTTTCGGATCTGAGTTGCGATATCACCGTCAACGCAGCGCAAGGGGTTGCGCAACAAACCGGCGCGTCCGCGGCCGGCGGGATGCAAACCTACACAGTCAAATCGGGAGATTCGCTTTCGAGGATCAGCCAGCAGTTTTACGGCAACGCCGGCCAATATATGAAGATCTTCGAAGCCAACCGCGATCAGCTCAGTGATCCGGACAAGGTTAAGGCTGGACAAACTCTCAAGATCCCGTCGTAGGTACGGTGACAACATGGCAGACCAAATACCAGAAGGCGTTCCCCAGCAGCATCTGGCGCCGGCCTTGGCCGAGGCTTTCCGATCGGATCAAACGCCGCCGTTCGGCCAGATGGTGGGCACGCTTTTCGGCCAGTCGGATCCGCAACAGCGGGCCGGCATTTTGAACCGCTTGCTGGGTGCGGTGGGGCCCGGTGTCCTGGCGACGGGTGGCTTGGGCAGCTTGGCTGGAATATTTGGCGGGGGGCAGCAAGTCACCCCGCAGCAGGCCAACCAAGTGCCGCCCGATACGGTGCAGCAGCTAGCTGAACATGCCAAATCGCAGGACCCTTCCATCGTGGATCGAGCAAGCGAGTTTTACGCGCAGCACCCAACACTCGTCCAGGCCCTGGGCGCCGGGTCGCTGGCCCTGATCATGTCGCACTTGTCACGCCGGTAAGGGCGGCGCGGTGGGGCGGAAAAACATGCACCACCTCGAGACTTTATACTGACGGAGTCGGATAAACGGCGTGGTTGATCGCGACTTCCTGCCGTCATTCGTTGTATCAAGGCGGAGAGGACAAGCGTGGCTCAAATCATAAATTCCCGGTGCGTCTTGGCGGTCCGCGATCTTGATGTCTCGACTCGCTACTACGTAGATATCCTTGGATTCCACAAGGACCCGATCAACGCCGAGGGGTGGAGCTTCCTGACCCGTGATAGTTTCCGGGTCATGCTCGGTGAATGCGTGGACGAGCGGCCAGCCGGTGAAATGGGGAATCACTCTTATTTCGCGTACTGGAATGTTGACCGCGTGGATGACCTATACCGCGAGATTGTGGCGAAAGGCGCAATTGTTTCATCGGCGCCAACGAACAAACCATGGGGCCTGAGAGAATTCGGCCTGAGCACACCGGATGGCCACAGAATTGTGTGCGGTGAGCCCGCGACCGTAAGGAAGCGTAGCGCCAGACCGTCGCTCTACGCACGCTGCTCCATGTACGCTTGCTGACGCGCGCGGCTCCGTTTCCGCGGGGCACTTTCGCGTATGCCCGCGGAATGCGTGGGTCTGGTTACGGGCGTGGTGTGCCGGAACGGCGGCATCGTCCCTGAGCTATGCTGGCAGTTACGTGAAACAGGTGGTTGTAGCCTCGGACATTCCCGAAGGCGGCGAGCTGAGAATCGCCGCGGGGGCCATTGTGACGCCGTCGGCGCGGGATCTGGCGCGGGAGCGCGGAGTGAAGATCGTCGAGGTTCCGGCGGATCAGGTCGCGCCCAAGTCCGACCCGGCGCGGACCATTGCCATCGGGTCCGATCATGGGGGCTTCGAAATGAAGGAAAAACTGAAGCCGGTGATCGAAGAGCTGGGGCTGGCCGTTCACGATATTGGAATTCACGAACCGAAGCCGGCCGACTACCCGGACATAGCGCGCGCGGTGGCTGAAACGGTGATGCGGGGCGGGGCTACGCGGGGCATCATCATTGACGGCGCAGGCATCGGCTCTTGCATCGTCGCCAACAAGGTTCCGGGTATCCGCGCGGCGCTGTGCTATGATAAAGCTTCAGCCCGCAATAGCCGGGAACATAATGATTCCAATATACTTACGCTCGGCGGCCGGCTGTTGACCATAAGCCAGGCCGACGACGTTTTGCGGGTCTGGCTGACCACCCCGTTCGCCGGGGGCCGGCACTCGGCGCGGGTGCAAAAGATCGCCGAAATCGAGAAGGCATTCACCAATTGGACGCCGCGGAATTAGACGCACTGGTAGCGCAGATCGGCGAGGAGATCCTGGCGAGGATGGGTGCGTCCGGCGCCGGATTGCCGCCCAAGGGCGAGGGTCTGAACATTCCCGACCTGGTCTGTCCGGGCTGCACCCAGCGCTGCGCGCAGACTTGCGAGCGCAAGGCCAAGAACATTGTGGCGGCGGGCGCGGACCGGCTCTCGGCGAGCGACACGCTGACGCGCATCGATCCGGAGATTGCCGGCATGATCGACCATACGCTGCTGCGTCCGGATGCCACGCACGATGAGATTGTGAAGCTTGCGCGTGAAGCGCGCAAGTACGGCTTCGCGAGCGTGTGCGTGAATCCATACTGGGTGCCGGTGGTGGCGGCCGAGCTGGCGGGGTCGCCCGTGAAGGTGTGTACGGTGATCGGGTTTCCGCTGGGGGCGAACTCGACGGAAGTAAAAGTGGCCGAGACGGAAGCGGCGCTGCGCGTGGGCGCGCAAGAAATCGATATGGTGCAGAACGTGGGCGCGCTGCGAAGCGGCGATTTTGAAACCGTGCGCAACGATATTCATGCGGTGGTGGAGGTGGCGCACCGGGCCGGGGCGATTGTGAAAGTGATTCTGGAGACCGCGCTGCTGGACGATAACCAGAAAGCCATGGCGTCGACGCTAGCGAAGATGGCGGGCGCGGATTTCGTGAAAACCTCGACGGGGTTCTCCGCATCGGGCGCGACGGCGCATGACGTGGCGCTGATGCGAGGTATCGTAGGACCGGACATGGGCGTGAAGGCATCGGGGGGGATTCGCACGCTGGACGATGTCAAGACGATGGCGGCCGCGGGGGCTAGCAGGATCGGGGCCAGCGCGAGCGTGAAGATTGTCGAGGCGGGGGCGGGGACAGCCGGGAAGGCGGGGTATTAGTGGGGGGGAGTTATGGGGTTGATTAGGAGCGGGTCCGGG
>JAYTVY010000228.1:0-11349 GCA_043743755.1 Bryobacterales bacterium
GCTACACTAGGACCATGTGCGCCGCGAGCAACGAAAAATTCCGCATCGGCCTGGTCCAAATGTCGTGCTCGCTTGACCCCAACCAGAATCTTGAGAAAGCCGTGTGGAAAATCCGCGAGGCCGCCGCGCGCGGGGCTCAGATTGTTTGCCTGCAGGAGCTCTTCCGCTCACAATACTTCTGCCGCGATGAAATCGCGGAGCTCTTCGCTCTCGCCGAATCCATCCCCGGGCCTTCCACCGAAACGCTGGGCAAGATTGCCGCGGAGTTGAGGATCACCATCATCGCGTCGCTGTTCGAGCGCCGCACCGCCGGCCTGTACCACAACACCGCGGCAATTCTCGGCGAAAACGGCGGCATCGCCGGACTCTATCGCAAGATGCACATCCCCGACGATCCGCTCTACTACGAAAAGTTTTACTTTACGCCCGGCGATCTCGGATTCCCGAACTTTGAAACACCGCACGCCCGCGTAGGCGTGCTGGTTTGCTGGGATCAATGGTATCCGGAAGCCGCGCGCGTTACCAGCCTGGGCGGCGCGAATATTCTCTTCTATCCCACCGCGATAGGCTGGCATCCCAGCGAAAAGGAACAGTACGGCAAGGCCCAGCTGGATGCATGGCGAACCATCCAGCGCTCTCACGCCATCGCCAACGGAATCTATGTCGCTGCGGTGAATCGCACGGGATTCGAGGGCCCTCCCGATCGCGGTATCGAGTTCTGGGGGAATTCTTTTATTTGCGATCCGTTCGGTGAAGTGATCGCCGAAGCCGGCTCCAGCGAGGAAGCGATACTCATCGCCGAATGCGATCCCGCCCGCATGGATGAGGTGCGCCGCAACTGGCCCTTTCTCCGCGATCGCCGCATTGACGCGTACCAGCCCATTCTCCAGAGATGGCTCGATTGACTCCCGCGCAGCTTGACTTCCGAATGCCCGCCGAGTGGGAGCCGCATGCAGCCACATGGCTCGCCTGGCCGCACGAGACCACCGATTGGCCCGGCAAATTCGCTCCCATCGCCTGGGTCTACGCGGACATCGTCCGCAAGCTGGCGCGTTTTGAGAAAGTCCGCATCCTGATCGAGAACCGCGCCACTGAAGAAAAAGCCCGCCGCGTTCTCAAGAAGGAGGGCGCGGACCTCAACGCCGTCGAGTTCTTCCATCATGCAACGAACCGAAGCTGGACCCGGGACTTCTGCCCCATCTTCGTCCGAAACCAGCGCGGCAAAGTGGCCGTCACCGATTGGATCTTCAACGGCTGGGCCAAGTATCCGAACTGGAGAGACGACAACGCGGTTCCCGCTTGGATCGCCGAAAGCCTCCACCTGCGGCGCTGGGAGCCGGGGATTGTGGTGGAAGGCGGCAGCATCGATGTCAACGGCAAAGGCGCGCTGCTCACAACGGAGGAGTGCATGCTCAGCCAGGATGTCCAGGTTCGCAATCCCGCTCTGTCGCGCGCCGATCTCGAAAGATATTTCGCGGATTACCTGGGTGCCCGGCACACTATTTGGCTCAATCGGGGCATCGCCGGAGACGACACTCACGGCCACATCGACGATCTTGCGCGCTTCACCGATACCCGGACTATCGTCACCATGATCGAGCCGGACAAATCCGACGCCAACCACCAGCCGCTGCGGGAAAATCTGGCGCTGCTCCGCCGCACGAAGTTCCGCATCGTCACCTTGCCCATGCCCGCGCCGGTGTGGTTTCATAACCAGCGGCTCCCCGCGAGCTACGCGAATTTCTACATCGCCAACAATCAGGTGCTGGTGCCGACGTTCAACGATCCTCAGGACCGCGTGGCGCTTAACACGCTCGCGCGGCTGTTTCCCAAACGCGCGGTTACCGGCGTTCACGCGCTGGATCTGGTTCTGGGACTCGGCACGCTGCATTGCATGACCATGCAGCAGCCTGCGCCGTAAACTCAGCGGGTCACGTAGTCGTCGAAATTAACCACCTTCGTCGCGGCGGCGTAATCCCGCGTGTGCGACGACCAGTTTTGCGTATTCCGTCCGGCGGCGGTCTTGTACCAGGAATGGCAGGCGGGGTCGGCCCAGGTCGTCTTGGCGAGCTTCTCTTGCAAGTCGCGGTTGAAGCGGTCTTGTACATCGCGGGAAGGCTCCATGGCGCGCAATCCGCGCTGCTGCATCCCGGCCAGCGCCTGGGCAATGTATTCGCTCTGGCGTTCCAGCATGAACGTGATCGAATTGTGTGCCAGGTTCGTATTCGGTCCGTAAGTCATGAAGAAGTTCGGAAATCCCGCTACGGTCAGGCCCAGATACGCCTCCGGTCCTTGCTGCCAGGCGTCGCTCAACGCCACGCCGCCGCGCCCGGCCACGCGCAGTGACCAGTGCCATCCGGTGGTTTCGAAGCCAGTTGCGTACACCAGCACATCCAGGGCATGCTCCACGCCATCGCGCGTGTGGACTCCCCGCGGCGTGATGCGGTCAATGGCAGCGATTTCCAGCGTGACATTGGGCTGCTGCAGCGCGGGATAGTAATCATCCGCAAACAGGATGCGCTTGCAGCCCACCGGGTAGCCGGGAGTCAGTTTTTGCCGAAGCTCGGGACTGGCGACTTGCGCTTCCAGATGCATTCTGGATTGACGCGCGAAGGCCGCCCGGCCTTCCGGGGTCCAGCTGAAGGCCTGCCAGAACAGGTGGTCGGCATTTTGATAGATCAATTCGCGCTGCAATTCGGCTACATGCGGCGCGGTCACCAGCAGCGCCATCTCCTCTTCCGTTATTTCCCGGTCCAGCCGCGGGAGCAGCCAGTTCGGCGTGCGCTGAAAAACGGTGAGACGACCGGCCACTTTCGCCACTTCGGGAATCAGTTGCACGGCGCTTGCGGCACAGCCCAGGACGCCCACGCGCCGGCCTTCCAGTGAGACCGAGTGATCCCAGCGCGCGGAATGAAACGCGGGGCCGCTGAAGGATTCGCGGCCTTCGATATCGGGAAGTTTCGGCCGGTTCAACTGCCCCAGGGCGACAATCAGGGCTTCCGCCTCGATCTCAACCCCGGCTTGCGTGCCGATGCGCCAGCGGCAGCTATCCTCATCCCAGACCGCGGATACCGCCTCGTCACCGCCGCGAAATTTCGAGGTCAGGCCGAACCCGGCGGCAACCTGATCGATGTACGCTTTCATTTCGGACGCTCGCGGAAAAATGTGCCGCCAATGAAGGCTCGGGGCGAACGCGAATTGATACAAAGCCACCGGCACGTCGCAGGCGCAGCCCGGATAGGTGTTGTCGCGCCAGGTGCCGCCGGGTTCGGTCTCACGCTCCAGGATGACGAAGTCTTCGATGCCCGCCCGCATCAGGTGGACGCCCGCGCAGATGCCCCCCAGCCCGGCCCCGACGATGACAGCTTTCTTCTGTTCCGCCATGGCGCTGTAGTATAACACCCGCGGGCGTTAATCCAGCAGACGATTGCTCAACGCGTAGTGCATGATCTGGGCGGTAGTGGTCATGTGCATCTTCTCCAGGATGCGGGCGCGATAAGTACTCACCGTCGCGACGCTCAAATGCAGATCTCCGGCGATCTCGGTCACCGTGCGCCCCGAAGCGATCATCCGCAGGACCTCAAATTCGCGGTCGGAAAGAGCGTCGTGCGCCGGACGCGTAGAGTCCTCATTCAGATCCCACGCGAGTTTTTCGGCCAGCGCCGGGCTCACGTAGCGCCCCCCCGCGAGCACCTTGCGTATGGCCTTGATCAATTCCTCGGGGGCGCTCTCTTTGTTCATATAGCCTGAGGCGCCCGCCTTCAGGATTCGCTTGCCGTACTGGTCTTCGGCATGCATGCTCAGCACCAGGATGGGAAGTTTAGGACACATGGCTTTGATGTCTCCCAGAACCGCCAGACCGCTGCGCCCCGGCATGCTGAGGTCCAGGATCACCATATCCCACTGTCCGTTCTGGACGCTGGCCAGAACTTCGCGCGCGTCCTTGGCCTCCCCGCAATGCACGCCGTTCAGCTCATGCGTCAGAATCTCTTTCAATCCCCTGCGGAGAATGGCATGATCGTCCGCAATCAGTACTCTAATCATTTTCCGACCTCACCTTTTCGCGATAGGGCTGCGGCACTCGAACTCTCACCGTGGTTCCCTTTCCCGGAACTCCGCTGATGCGCAGCTCGCCTCCCACCAGAAGCGCCCGCTCTCGCATTCCCAGAATCCCCAGGGACCGGTTTTGTGAAACCTGCTTCTCACCGATCCCTTGCCCGTCGTCATGAACCTCCAGCACCAGGCTGTCGTGCTCCGCGGCCAGGCGAATGTCCACCCGGGTGGCCTTGGCGTGGCGGGCCACGTTGGTCAAGGTCTCCTGCAGGATGCGAAATAGCGCTGTGCCGCGCTCCGGATCGAGCGTAATGTCCGCGCCGGGCAGGCTCACCTCGCACTGCGTTCCCGTGCGGGTTTGAAATTCCTCCGCCGCCCACTCCACGGCAGCAACGAGGCCCAAGTCGTCCAGCACTCCGGGCCGAAGTTCGGTTGCGATTTTCCGAATGGATTGGATGGCCCCATCCAAGAGCTTCAAGATGGACTGGCTTCGCGTATTTAGAGGCCGGGCGTCTGGCGGCAGCTCACGCAGCATGGCGGCTAAATCTAGCTTGATGGCGGTCAGCGCCTGCCCCAGCTCATCGTGGATTTCACGCGCTACCCGGGTCCGCTCTTCCTCCCGCGCGCTCTGCAGCCGGCCCGCGAGCGCCCGCAATTGATCGAATGACTCCAGCAATTCCTGTTGGGCCCGCCTGCTCTCGGTTACATCCATCAACGTGCCGATGAATTCGGTGAGCTCTCCGTTTTCTGTCACCACCGGATGGCCGATACCACGGCAGTATTTCAGGGTGCCGTCCGGAAGCACGATTCGAAAATCGATCTCAAAGTCCTTTTTCTCACGGACGGCGTGTTCGAACGTCTGTTCAATCCAGGGCGAGTCTCTCGGGTGCACTCGTTGCCTGGCCGTTTCCCAGGCCAGGGCGGCGGCTTGGGGCTCAAAGCCGAAGATGCGGTACAGCTCCGTCGACCAGAACACCAGCTCCCGCGGCGATACATTCACCGCCCAGCTGCCGACACGGCTTTGCATCTGCGATTCCGCCAGATATACTTCATTGCGCTTCAAGAGTTCCAGCGCTCGCTTGCGCTCGGTGATGTCCTCCACAATGGCCACTGAAAATCGAGGAACCGCCTCCGTTCCGGGCGCCATGGAAACCGTAACTCTTGCCCAGATCAGCTCGCCGTCCTTGCGGCGGTAGCGTTTCTCGTATTGGAACCGTGGAAGCGTCTCGTTCCACAGGGCCCGGAGCAGAGCCTGAGTGACCTCTCGATCCTCTGGATAAGTAATATCCATGATGGACCTGCCTTGAAGTTCGTCATCGGTGTACCCCAGCAGCTGTTGGTAAGCCCGATTCGTCGCCATGAAGCCTCCATCCGGGCCGGTGAGGTAGATCCCAACCGCGGAATTCTCAAATATGGCGCGCCAGCGAGCCTCGCTGGCCCGCAAGGCCTCCTCGCTCCGCTTGCGTTCGGTGATGTCACGGTAGATGGCATAGATCGCGGGCTCCCCGCTGGGCGTCCGGAATGGAACAAGAACAACCGCGATATGCAAACGGGTTCCATCCATGCGCCGCAGGACCGTCTCCGCCGCCACCCGCTGGCCTTGCCCCGCGAGATTCCAACGCTTGAGTCCGTCATCCATTAACTCGGGTGGGATGATCAAGTCGGTCAGGATTTGTCCGGCGGCCTGGGCCGGAGAATAGCCGAAGATACGGCTGAATTCTCGATTCACACGCGTAACCCGTCGATCGGCGTTTGTCAGCGCTACCCCTTGCGGGGCTTGCTCAAACAGTTCCTCCAGAACAGCGCGCTGCCTTTGAAGCCGATTCGCAAGCGCGACTACCAGAATTGTCGCGATTGCCAACACGGCGGTTATCGCAATAATCCACAAGGATTCGTGTGAACCAGGCGCGGCCAAGCTCGGGGACATCATAATTGTCAAAAGAAGGGTACGTAATATAAGACCACATTATGCAAATCTTTGCGCGAAGCAATGCCCCATGCTCCCGGGTTAGCCATCCTGGGGATACCCTGAAGTAGTGATCAAGACGCTGGAACGCGTGCTCTCGAAAGCCGGACTGGGATCGCGCACCGAAGCTCGCAGCTGGATTGGCGCGGGTCGCGTGCGCGTCAACGGCAAGGCCATTCAGACGCCGGACCACTGGGTGGACATGGAGCGGGATCGCGTCACGCTGGACGGCAAACCCGTGCGCCCCAGCCGAAAGGTGTATTTGCTGCTCTACAAGCCCAAGGGATTTATCACTACCTACAAAGATCCCGAGGGCCGGCCCACAGTCTATGATCTGCTCCGCGACGTGGAACAGTTTGTCTCGCCCGTGGGAAGGTTGGACCTGGACACCAGTGGATTATTGCTGCTGACCAACGACACCGAATTCGCGGAACGGGTGACAAATCCCGATCACAAAGTGCCCAAGACTTATTTCGTGAAAGCGTCCACTCGCTTGAGCGAAGCGCAGATCCAGCAGCTGCGGCGCGGCGTGGAGCTGAGCGATGGTCCGTCCCAGCCGGCCGAAGTGGTGCGCGTCCGCGATTCCGAGAAATACTCGTTTATCGAAATCACCATACGCGAAGGGCGCAACCGGCAGGTCCGGCGCATGCTGGAAGCCGTCGAGAGCAAGGTGCTGAAACTGGTGCGCATCGCGATCGGGAACCTCCGCATCGACGAACTTCAGATCGGCAAGTGGCGCGAGCTCACCCCCGAAGACCGCAAGCGGATTTTCAAGCCTTTGGCAAAGCCAGCAAGTACTCGGTGATCGCGTCCATTTCGGGCGGCGCCAGCGGATACGCGGGCATAACCGATCCCGGCGACATTTTCTGCGGATCGACGAAATGCTGCGTGAGCCAGGCCTTATCGCGGCGTCCCGCAAGGCCATTCAGCGGCGGCCCCAGTTTGGTGCCGACGCCGTTCACCATGTGGCAGATCCCGCAATTATTGATGTGATAAACCAGCGCGCCTTTCACCGCGAAATCGGGCGACCCCATCAACGCTCCTTCATTTTGCGGAGTCAGTTTCAGCAGAAAAGCCGCCAGCGCGTTCAGGTGCGCATTGCTCAACTGCACCGGAGGCATGGAACTGCCGGGCACCACTTTCGACGGCTGCTTGAAATGCGGAATCATCCACGCCGCGGTGCGATGCTCGGGTGCCATCCGAGTGAGGTCGGGCCCGATGCCGCGCTTGCCGCCGCCTGGATGACAGGTCTTGCAGTTTTCCTGGCGGTAATAGCCGATGCCGGCCAGTTCTTCCGGCGACAACTGCTGCCACTCGGCCGGCGCGCCGGATTCGGCCGTTTCCGTCGCGCTTTTCGGTGTGGTGGCGATGGCGGCCGCCGTCAGGCCCGACCATCCGAGCAGCGCGATTACCGCCACGCCAATGGCGAACACGCGCTTTCCCAGCCTCACCGCCGGTCCTCTGTCGATGAACGGCACCATGAACAGCGCCAGCACCGCAAGACCCGGCAGAATTACCGCGCCGATCACTTCCAGTGACCCGTTAAAGAATTTCAGCAGCTGGAACAGGAACAGAAAATACCACTCTGGCCGCGGAATGTAGCTGGTATCCGTGGGATCCGCGATTTTCTCCAGCGGCAGCTTCGCCAGCGCCGCCAGCAGCACCAGGACCGTAAATCCCAGGAACACCGCCACCGTGTCCTTGAAAACTTGTTCGGGGAAGAATCGCTTCTTGGGCGCCGTATCGTCCGGATTCGCCGCCACCCCGTGCTTGCGGACCAGGTAAATGTGAATGCCGATCAGCAGCATGGTCAGGGGCGGCAGCAGCAGCACATGCGTCGCGTAGAATCGCGCGAATGTCACCACGCCGATGCTTCCCTCCCCCCCGAGCAGCCGAGTTAGATAAGGCCCCGCGATGGGCGCTGAGGCCGCGATCTGGGTAGTCACCACCGTTCCCCAATATGCGCGGTTATCCCAGGGGAGCAAATATCCCGTGAGACCGAACGCCATCGTGATCAGCAAAAGCACCACGCCAACCATCCACGTGGCTTCGCGCGGCTTTTTGTAGGACCCGTACAAAAACACCTGCGTCATATGCGCCACAACGATGACGATCATCATGCTGGCGCCCCAATGGTGCAGCCCTCGAATGAAGCTGCCGCCGGCCACTTCGTTCACGATATATTTCAGGCTGTTGTAGGCTTCACCGGGCGTCGGCGCATAGTTGAACGCCAGCAGAATTCCGGTGAAGGTCTGCACCATGAACGAAAACACCGCCATGCTGCCAATCACTTGATGCCACCCGCTGGATGCGGGGATCTCCTCATACAGGAAACTTCGCACAGCGCTTTCAAGGCCGGTGCGATGCTCCAGCCAGTCGATGATTTTACGCATGCGGCTCCAGAGGCCCGATCTGTACCTTGCCTCCATCCAGCTTCACCTTATAGCGATCCAGCGGCCGCGGGGCGGGACCGCTCAACACTTTCCCGTCGGCTCCAAACGTCGAGGTGTGGCACGGGCACAAAAAGTTACGATTGGTCTCATCCCAGTGGTAGGCGCAGCCGAGATGCGTGCATTGCGGCGCGAAGGCCACAACCTGGTTGCTGGCGTCTTTCAGAACCCACGCGGTGGATTTTTCGCTGCTGATTTTCCAGCCGTCCACGCGATTGCGCTGGAAAACTACTTCTTCAGGCGTGCCCACGGGCAACTGCGCCAGGTCTCCCACCGGTACCCATTCCGCTTCATGTTTCACCTTGGGAGGAAAGAACAGATATGCCACCGCGGGCGCACCCAGCACCGCGCTGATCACGCCCACCAGAGCGTAGATTCCGATATGAAAGAAGCCTCTCCGTTCGATTTCCATTTCGTAGAAACTTTAGCGCACTGGGTGCGGTGTTGCAAGGAGGCAACGAACGCGCCCGCCGATTCACGCACGCTTGCTGACGCGCGCGGCTCAGTTTCCGCACACCGCGGGGCACTGCGTGGGCATTCAGTGCCGCGCCCGTAAGGAAGCGTAACGCCAGCCCGCCGCTCCACGCCCGCCGATTAACGCACGCTTGCTGACGCGCGCGGCTCAGCTACCGCAAACTGCGAGCAGCGCGGCCTTTAACTCGGCTTCTAATCCCGCCGGCACCAGGCCGCCGGCCGACGTCACATAAAACACATCCAGCGCCTTGCGTGACTCGGTATCGATCAATACCACCTCGATATTGCAGCCGTGCGCCGAAATCGCCCGCGTCAGGTCGTACAGCAATCCCGGCCGGTCCTCCGCGACTATCTCGATCAGCGTGGCCGTCTCCGACACCCGGTTGTTGAACGCCACCGACGGCGCGATTCGCCCCGGACGCGGCGCCGATGCCCGCGGCCGGGTCTTCAGCAGCTTCTCCACATCGGTCTTGCCTGGCACCACGCGGCTCACGGTGTCGCGCAGCCGTTCGCACTCGGTGGGATTCAGCTCCAGGGTGCGATGCGGATCGGCGAAAGTGAACGTGTCCAGCACGGTTCCGGCGCTGTTCGCGAAGGCTTCGGCTTTCAGGATATTCAGCCCAAAGCTGGCCAGCGTGCCCGAGATGGATGCCAGCAGGAACGGACGGTCCGGCGTCACCACCGTGATGCGCCAGAATCCATTCATGCGCTCCAGCTCAATTCCCGCTCCAGCCCCGGCAGCCTTTTGGGCCAGCTCGCGATGGCCGCGGATCTCCTCCTCGGAATGCGTTCGCAGGTAGCGCGTCGGGAAGCCTTCCACGAAGGCCGCCAATTCCGCATCCAGCGCCGGGGCGTGAATGCGTTCCCGATTCAGTTCGCGGGTCAGTTCTTCGTACCCTTCGAGATAGACGCGCCATAACTGCTCCATGCGCCAGGGCGACATGGCCGATGGATTCACCGCGCTGATATCGGCGTAGGTCATCAGGGTAAGCAGCTTGAGCCGCTCCACGGTCTGCGCGCGCTCGGCGATATGCCGCGCCGTGGCCGGTTCACCCAGGTCCCGCGAGTTCATAATCGCCGATAGTTCCAGATGCCGGTCAATGAGAAACAGCGCCGTATCCCGCTCCCCGGCCGGCACCCGCAGCCGCTCCAGTACGGTTCGAGCCGCCTCCAGCGATCTCGCGACGTGCTCGCCGCCGCAGCCCTTTCCGATATCGTGCAGCAGCAGCGCCAGGCGCAGCACCTCCGTGCCGTCCGTCTCTTCCAGCAAACCCGCTAATCTCTTCCGCAATGGATCGTCGCTCGCCGGCAGCGCTGCCAGCGCATCCAGCGTCACCAAGGTATGTTCATCCACCGTGTAAAGATGGTGAAAATCGCGGATCACCAGTGAATCGATTCGCGACCATTCAGGAACCAGGGCTTCCAGAACCCCGGTTTCCTGCATCGCGCGCAATGCCACCGGCGCTCCTTTGAGCGCCATCGTTTGCCGCAGTTCGCCCCACTCGGGCAGCGGAATCCCCAGTGACACCTGCTCGCTGAGCCGCCGTTCGGTATCGGGCGCGAGGCGCAGCTCATGTCGCGCCATGAATTCAAACAGCCGCCACACCACCGCCGCCTCGGCTCGCAGCCGCGCCGGCTCGCGCAGCAGAATCCGTTCTTTGGAAACCGTGAAATCGTTGTTCGAGACGCGCCCGCGCCAGTCCCGGAAGTGGGCCATCAATCCGTTCTCGGCGCGCTCCCAGATTTCCATCTCCCGCAGCACGGCGCGGAAGATCTCGCGCGACCAGTGATAGTACTCGCGCATGCCGTGCGCCGGATCGTCCAGCAGCGCGTCTTGCGCGTCGAACGTCAGCACGTTGTTGTCGCGTCCGAAGTGCCCGTGCAGGCGGATGCGCAGCGAGTGCAAGAAATCCCGCGCCGCATCCAGATCCGCGTCGGGAGACTCTGGCTCCGCGCCCAGCGCGCGCAGCCAGTGGATCACATGCAGGTCCCGCAGCCCGCCCGAGTGTTCTTTTATGTTCGGCTCCAGGTGGTGGATCGTATTCCCGTACCGCGTATGCCGTCCGCGCGTCATGCGGCAGAGATGGGCGGCCACCACGGATCTCTCCGCGCCGACGAATTTAGGAAAACGCGCGTTCAGCCCGTCATACAACCCGCGCTCGCCCCACAGATAGCGGCGGTCCAGCAGGCTGATGGTGAGCTCCAGATTGCCTTCCTGCACCTCGCAACACTCCGGCGCCGTGCGGACGGACTGGCTTACGCGCAGGCCGGCGTCCCACAGAATGCGCAAAAACTCGGAGATGCGGTCGCGATCCGCGGTAGCTTCCACCGCCCCTTGCGACAACAGCAGCAGATCTACATCGGAGAACGGAAAGAGCTCGCGGCGTCCGTACCCGCCTACCGCCG
>JAYTVY010000229.1:0-3543 GCA_043743755.1 Bryobacterales bacterium
GCAACAGTGGATACGTTCGCTCGATCATCTCGAAATGGATGGGATTCGTGTTGGAGAGCAGCAGCAGGCGGTATCGCTCGCGAAGAGCAATCAGCAGCGACTCCGGCAGAAGCGGCTCCGGCAGAAAGATACAGTTGAACACTTCGTGAAATTCTTCGGGTGTCGTTTTCAGTTCCAAAATGCCAGACAGCTCGGCAACGAAGCCCTCCGCGCCGATTCCACCAGTCTCGAACCGGTTGACCAGACTGGTCGCCCTCAGCCGCGTCAGAATCTCGGCAGCGGAATAAGGAGAAAGTGCCTCCATCCTGGCGTACGCCCGCTTGAAATCGAAGGGAACGATGACGTTGCCCAGATCGAAAATGATCGTTTTGATCATGCTCGCTCCATTGTGGCGCAGGGCGGAGGTAGAATAATGCCGTGAGCTCACGCTTCGCCATTACGAGCGCGTGCCCGAAAAAATGGACGGATTTGCAGGGTGATGGCCGCGAGCGCTATTGCGACGTTTGCCAAAAGTCCGTGCGCGCGTTCGACAGTAATCTCAGGCGGAGTTGGATCAAGTCTGGCGTGAATCGGACGGGCATGTGTGTGGATTGCTTAGCGAAGAATCCCCTCCGGAACATCGCACCCGGCGCGCCGTACTTGTGGGAGTGCTATCGACGGCGATCTCTCCATTGATGGCGCAGACGGGCCGGGTTCGTATTTGGGTGATGGATGCGACCGGAGCCAGTGTTCCTGGGGCGGTCGGGTGGCTGGGAACTGAAGACAAACTCAAGAAGACAGCGAACGAGGCAGGCGAGATTGTTTTCACTAATCTTCCATTCGGGGATTGCCGATTCACAATTGCCATGCCCGGCTTCAAGAATCGAGAATTGACGGTGACCATTCGGAATGGTGATGAAGTGAATGTTGAGGCTGTCCTTGACGTCGGCTCCGTGGGAGGGGTAGTCATAGTTGAAACCGCTCCCGTGAAACTGAAGCGCTAGCTTTGCGCTGATATTTCCCAGTGACCGGCAGGCGTTACAATAATTCCGTGAGTTCACGCTTCGCAATTACGACTCCCTGTCCGAAAAAGTGGACTGAATTGCAGGGGGAAGGCCGCGAGCGCTATTGCGACGTTTGCCAAAAGTCGGTGCGCGCGTTCGATCAGTACTCGGAGGCTGAGTTGGATCAAGTCTGGCGCGAATCGGACGGGCATGTGTGTGGCTTGCTTAGCGAAGAATCCCCTCCGGAACATCGCACCCGGCGCGCGGTACTGGTGGGAGCGCTATTAACGGCGATATCTCCATTGATGGCGCAGACGGGCCGGGTTCGTATTCGGGTGACCGACCCGAGCGGAGCTGTGGTTCCTGGGGCCGTGGGATCGCTGCTGGGAACTGAAGACAAACCCAAGAAGACAGCGAACGAGGCAGGCGAGATTGTTTTCACCGATCTTCCATTCGGGGATTGCCGATTCACGATTGCAACGCCCGGCTTCAAGACACGAGCATTGACGGTGACCATTCGAAATGGTGACGAAGTGAAAATCGAAGCGGTGCTGGATCTCGGCGTTAGTAATATGGGAGTGATAGTCGAGGAGGTTCCCGTAGAGTCGACGCGTCGTCCTCGACCGAAAGCTCCTTAGCCGCTCGCCCGCCCCACTATAATTGAATTGAATGGACATTTACGACGAAGTCGTGCGTCTGCGCCGACTGGGACAGAAATGCGCGCTGGCCACCATCGTTCAGGTGAACGGGTCCATTCCCAGCTATGAAAGCGCGAAGCTGCTGGTGCGCGAAGACGGCTCAATGACCGGCACTATCGGCGGCGGTTGCGTCGAGGCGGAAGTCTGGAACGCCGCGCGCGAGGTGATGGAGACCGAGCGTCCGCGACATCTCAATTTCAGCCTGGGGCAGGACGCGGCTTACGACAACGGGCTGATCTGCGGGGGACAATTGAACGTGTTCGTGGAACCCATCGTGCCGCAGCCGCGCGCGTACATTTTCGGCGCGGGCCATATTTCAAAGAGCTTGTCCAAGGTGGCCAGCCTCGCGGGATTCGCAACGGTCATCGTGGACAATCGCGAGGCCTTCGCCAACCGTGAACGCTTCCCCGACGCCGACGAAATCCACGCCGAAGAGTACGAGGAAGTTTTCCCGAAGCTCAACGTGCGCGATACCAGCTACCTGATCATCGTTACCCGCGGGCATCGCGATGACATGCGGGTGCTGCAGTGGGCCATCACCACCAACGCCCGGTATATCGCCATGATCGGCAGCAAGCGCAAGGTAATCGGCGTAATCAAGGAATTGGAGAAAGAAGGCTTCCCGCGCGCCGCGTTCGAGCGCGTTTTCGCGCCCATGGGCTTCGAAATCGGCGCCATCACGCCCGAAGAGATCGCTGTCTCGGTGGTGGCCGAAATGATTGCCGTGCGCCGCAATCCGGAGTCGGAGTGGCGCGGTTTGTCCATGTCGGTATTCGCGAATGAGCGTGTCAAGGCGCTGCTGAAGTGATCGCCGGCGTAATACTGGCGGCGGGCGCATCCAGCAGAATGGGGAGTCCCAAGGCGCTGCTGGATTTTCGCGGCGAAACTTTTCTGGACCGGCTGATCGGACTCTTCCGCGGCGTCTGCGATCCGGTGATCGTAGTTCTTGGATATGACGCGGAACGAATTCGCGCCGGGTTGCGCCGGGCGGGTGAGGCGCGGTTCGCCGTTAATCCCGATCCCGATCGAGGCATGCTGAGCTCGTTTCAGTGTGCGTTCCGCGAGCTGCCGGCGAATGCGGCCGGCGTGCTTTTCACGCTAGTAGACCATCCCGCCGTCCTGCCCGCTACGCTGGCCTCACTGGCAGCTGCGTTCAACCAGCACGCCGCTCCAGTCACCAAGCCGCTTTACGATGGACGCCGCGGCCATCCCGTCTGCATTGCGCGTCACGTGGCCGATGAGATCCTGACTTTGCGGGTGGACGCACAGGTTCCCGATGTTCTGAACCGGTATCGCGACGTTACGCGACTGGTGCCGGTGGAAGATCCCGGCGTGGTGGAAGACGTGGACGATCCGGCCGCTTACGCGAAGCTTATCGAAGCGGCGGTGCGGACATGATACGGCGATTGCTGGTCATCGCGCTGGCGCTGGTGATTGTAATTGGTCTGCTGGCCCCGCGGCTCAGCGCCGATCGCTTCCGCCCCCGGATTGAAAAAGCTCTTGAATCGTCCCTGGGACGGCCCGTGCACATCGGCGAAGTGCATCTCAGCCTGTTCGCCGGCCCAGGATTCACCCTGGACAACGTGCTGATTGACGACGATCCGCGCTTCGGGATCGAACCTTTCGCGCACGTGGATTCCATCACTGCGCGAATCAAACTGACCAGCCTCTTTTCCGGCCGCCTGGAATTCGCGAATCTGCGCCTGATCTCCTCCGGCTCCACCAGCTTCAACTTCGTCAAGACCGAAGCGGCGGGATGGAACATCCAGCCCTTCCTCGAACGGGCTAGCCGCCCATCCGTGCCGGACATTCAGATCGGCTCCGGCCGCTTGAATTTTAAATTCGGCGCCGCCAAATCGGTC
>JAYTVY010000230.1:0-3856 GCA_043743755.1 Bryobacterales bacterium
CGAAGAGCTGCGCAACGGCGGCTCGGAACCGGTAATGCCCAAAGGCGTGCTCGTAATTCTGAATGCATCCGGAAAACGCGTGGCCAAAGCTCCTTTTACTTCGCAGCGTCTGTTACCAGGCGAGCGGCTGATTTTTGCCGCCACCAATCCGGCGCAACTTGCACCCGGCCGCTATCGCACGCTGTCGTCTTTTGAATTCGAAGGAAGGGTCTTCACCAGTGCCGGGGAGTTCACTATTGAATAGATGGCTGGCTCCAGTGTGGCTGGTTGCATGTTCTTACCTGTTGCCGGCCCAGGTCCACAGAGTGGACCCACAGAAAATCATCACTTTTGAAGTAGCCGGGGCTACCGCTGCCTACAGTCTGGACGCGTCCTTGGCGGAGGCCACCGCCGAGAATGGGGTTGTCTCGATAGCAGGCAAACAACCCGGCACGACACACGTTGTGGTGATCACGCCGTTCGGAGTTCAGACTCTTGAAGTCCTGGTGACAACGCCGCCTCCACACTATCCCCCCGGGTTCGTGATGCCGGTCAATTACTCGGAGTTGGCCCAAAGCGGATACTATGAAGGGCGCTACTATTCGAGTCCCGCCCAGATCCAGAACCAACTCGACTTTTTGAAGATTCACGGAGATGAGCGGACCCACGTTCATTTGGTGGAAACCAGCCTGGTCAGGCCGTTGGAGCGCGGCCAGCCCAGGTTTGCGTTGTCCTCGGCGTCTTATCAAATCGTCACGCCGCGCCGGGACATCACGCTGTTGGACAAGTACGTGGATGAATCCCAGCTCACCATCAATGGATCGATTATCCGGGGATTTCACATGCAGCAAGACAACTGGTTCGTGCATGCAGGCTATACGACGGTGGCGGCTTTTCAAGGGCTATTTCTGCCCATCCAGCCGGAGCTTGTAATCGGCGGCGGATACATCTATCCCCTCACCGAGAATTCTTCGCTCACGGCCTCTTTCTATCACGTGGGGATTCCCGCTTCGGACCTGATAGGGCACTCCGGAAGCATCGGCGCCATAAGTTATAAATACGCTCCGCGGGAGACGTTCTGGCTTAGCGTGGACGCCGGCCTCAGCCACGGCATCGGCGGCGCCGGGCGGCTCTACTATAGGACCGGGCGCGATAATATCGTTGCGCTGGCGCGCTACTTGCCGCTGGGGTTCGCATCCTTAGGCGCCAACAATTTTCGAGGTCTGCACACGGACATCGCCTGGACGCGCCACGTTACAAAAGACTTTGACGCGACGGCGACGTTCTACAACAACAATCTGGTGCTCCCGAACTTAAAGGAGACCACCGTCTCGGGTGCGGTCAACTTCCGCTATCAGCTCACCCGGCACTGGGCCCTCACCGGCGGCGCGATCGCCTCGCGCTTCCAGACTAACGGACCTCCCGACCTGGCGATTCGAAGTTTCACTTTGCCGGCCGGTATCGCGTTTCAGTCGAATCATTTTGGCGCCACCGGCCAATACCAGTTCGCGGCGACTCGCGGACGCGAGAGCGGCGCCAGGCAGTTTCGGGCTTCCCTGCGGGCGGGTTGGGGCTCCCTGATGTTCACCGGGTACGCGGAACGCGATACGAACGCCCCCACGCTAAGTTTCATCTTCGGCCAAGTGGCGGGACTTCAACAGACGCTGGAACAACTGGGGATCAGGGCCACTACGATTCAGCAGGTAGACGAGCTCTTGTCGAGCAATTCGTATCTGATCGCGGCCGGCTACATTAAAGGCGCTACCATCAACCTGGTTCCAGTGCGTACCCAAATCGGCGGAACGGCGGACTGGTCCGGCACGGGCGTACATCGGCAACAATTGAGTTACAGTTTTCTATTCAACGACAATCAGACGCTCCAGGGGAGCACTGAAGACATTGGACACATCCTTTCGTACTCGCGAAGTCTCTCGCGGCGGGATGAGATTTCGGCGGCGTGTTCCATATTGGGCGTGAAGAGCGCCGGCAGGCCCCAGGTATACTCGCCGGTCTGTTTCATCGCGTACCGGCACCAGTTCGAACACGTACCCTATTTCATTGTTCCGGAACGGCATGGGACCATCGCGGGAAACGTTTTTCGAGACGACCAGTCCAAGGGCGTCTTGGAACCGGGCATGCCACCGCTGCCTGAAGTGGAGATCATGCTGGACGATCGCCGGCACACGTTTACAAAGGCGGACGGCACATACCGCCTGCTGCATGTGCCGCGCGGCAAACACAAAATAGCGGCTGTGTACCGCTCCCGCGATCCGTTTTTCTTCACAACCCCATCCGATCTGGAGGTGGACGAAGACGCCACCGTGAATTTCGGGATCGGCTATTCGCTGTCGGGTTTAATGGGCCAGGTGGTGAATGACGCCGGGCAGGGAGTGGCGGGCGTAAAAGTGAGCATCCGCAGTAGAGGACAACGGTGGAGTGCCGCGACGGATCCCAACGGCAGCTTCTTCGTTTCATCCTTGGTGGCGGGCGACTACGACGTGGATGTGGATGAGGATTCGTTACCGGCGGGCTTTTCGACGGACCCTCCCATCCAGCCCCAGCGAATCAAGGTGGGGGCGATGTCGCCGGGCAACGCCTCTTTCACCGCGCGCGCGTTCCGCGCCATCTCCGGACGAGTGCTTGGATACGATACCAAGGCTGGCCGTTATGTTCCAGTATCCGGCGCGCAAGTTACTCTTCGTGAGACCGGGATGACCACACTCACCGACCGGATGGGACAGTATTTGTTCCGCGATCTTGCGGCGGGCTCCTATACGATATCCGTTCAGAGTGGCGTCCACGCGACTATCCATCGCGTTCGACTGGGCGCCCAGCCGGTGGATTTCGTGGACGCGGATTTTCAAATAGCGGGTCAATTTGAACCAACTCTGCCGCTACCCAATCTCAAATAGGCGTGCTGACAGGCCCGGAGGCCGGTCCTGCGTGTTGTGGCGTGATAGCATCGGGAAAGTCCGGCATGCATGCAGCTTTCCGATAAATACACGCTCGAGCGAGGCCGGGTTTATTTAACCGGCATCCAGGCGCTGGTTCGTCTTCCCATTGACCAGATGCGCCGCGACCGCCGGGCGGGGATCAACACGGGTGCGTTCATTTCGGGCTATGAAGGCTCGCCGCTGGGGGGTTACGATCTGACTCTGGCGCGGTCCTCGAAGCTGCTCTCCGAGCACAACATCCATTTCTCACCCGGCGTCAATGAAGACCTCGCGGCCACCGCGGTAATGGGTACTCAAATTTTCGAGGTGCTGGGACAGCCGAACGTCGAGGGCATCGTGGGCATCTGGTACGGCAAGGGGCCGGGCGTCGACCGCTCCGGCGACATCTTGCGTCACGCCAATCTGGCGGGCACCGGCAAGAACTGCGCGGCCATCCTGCTTTGCGGCGACGATCACATTTCAAAAAGCTCCACCATTCCACATCAGAGCGATTTCAGTCTCTTCAATGTGGGCATCCCGTTCCTCGCGCCCGGCAATGCCCAGGAAATTCTGGACCTTGGCCTGCACGCGATCGCGCTCTCGCGCTTCTCCGGCGCGTGGATCGGCATGAAGCTGGTGACCGATGTTTGCGACGGCGGCGGCACGGTGGATCTGGATCCGGACCGCCCGCAAATCCGCATTCCCGAGGGCTACCAGAAATACACCGACGCCCGCTTGGTGCCGCCGATCACTCTCGCGCTGGAGCACGAAGTGAACTCGCGGCGACTTGAAGCGGCGCGCGAGTACGCGCGTTTGAACGGTCTCAATCGTTTTACCGGCGAGAACGCCAAGGTCGGCATTCTCAGCGCCGGCAAGCCTTATTACGATCTTTTGCAGGCCCTGCGCGATCTCGGTTTGAGTGACGGACTGCGCATCGGCAAGGT
>JAYTVY010000231.1:0-8524 GCA_043743755.1 Bryobacterales bacterium
GCTAAGCTGGAATCAACGATATCGCGTCCGGCTGGGAGTACGATCTTGCGCTTTTTTATTTTGGTCAATTCTTACTCTTTCCTGTTGGGCTCGCAATCCGCTGGCGTGATGAACCCACGTTGTTTGATGTTTGGGTGAGGTAGGATCTCGCTCCCTTGCGGTCGCGGCTCTGATCCATGAACTTACTGACTATCTCGTTTCTTTTTGTTGTGGGGGTGACGCAAGGGCAAGACGGGTATTTGACCTATGTCACCGGCACATCGTCCAATGGGATCGCAGCGGCCGATATTAACGGAGATGGCAAGCTCGACCTAGTGGTAGCGAGTTCCAGTCCCAATACGCTCATTACGCTGCTGAATGACGGGAAGGGCGGTTTCACGCCACAGATCCCGTTCAGCCTCGGCCAACTGATGCCGCGTCAAGTCGTAACCGCCGACTTTAACGGCGATCACAAAATCGATGTGGTGGTACTCGGCACGGGAGCCACTGGAGTGGCGGTTCTTCTGGGCAACGGCGACGGTACTTTTCAGCCGGCACTTCCGGTTTCGGGCTGCTCGAAGCCAACGTCTGCTCAAGTCGCCGACTTGAATGGCGATGGCATTCCAGACCTTGCGGTCACCTGCCTGAATGGAGGGTTTCCGCTTCCGACCGGCGCGTATTTCTTAGTGCTGCCGGGAAAGGGTGATGGTACATTCGGGGCCGGCACGGGGTACTCGCTCGGATTCACGCCGTGGGCGTTACTCACGATCGGGGATTTCAACCGGGATGGCAAGCCCGATGTCGCGATTGCCACCGAACGAACTGTGACCATCCTGCTGAACGACGGGAAGGCTAATTTCAATCCTGTCACTTCCTCTTCCGAGCCATGGGACTTCGTGCCGGGCATCGCCGCGGGTGATTTCAACGGTGACGGTGCGCTCGATTTAGCGGTTACGGCGCAGTTGCTGTCCGGCGGCGGCCGGGGAACCATCACGATATTGCTGGGTAAGGGCGACGGAACATTCCAAATCGCCGGCCATTTGGAAACGGCAGGATTCGACCACATCGCCGCCATGGATCTGAATGGCGACGGGCACATCGATCTGGTGGAGGGGCTCGCCTCGCTGGTATTCTTCGCGGGCCGGGGAGATGGAACTTTTGAGGGTGGCCTACCGTTTAGCGCTTCGGGAAATACGGGAAACTTCGCGCTCGCCGATTTTAGGGGCGCGGGCGTGACAGGCTTTGCCGGAACGCAAGGCAACGGAACCACCGTGATACTGACGCGCCCCGCATGGCCTTCGCTGGCTTTGGCGAATGTTTCCGCGGCCGGTTACGGATTAGGCCCGCTGGCCCCCGGAAGCATCGTGACTGCGTTCGGCACGAACCTTGCGACTCAGACGGCTCAGGCGAGTGGGACGCTGCCGTTCTCACTCGGCGGCGCGGCAGTCTCTGTAACCGACTCAGCGGGAGCGGTTCGCCTGGCGCAGCTTTACTATGTCTCGCCAGCGCAGGTGAACTATGTGATCCCGTCCGCTACAGTTCCGGGATCGGCATCCGTCAGCATTACCGCCGACGGCCACGTGACGGCGACTGACCGGATTGAAGTGACCATGGTCGCTCCGGCCTTGTTCACTGTAAATCGGGACAACCTTGCCGCGGCCAACGTATTGCGAGTGAGCCAGAACGGAGATCGGACTTTCGAAACGATTTATTATACGGATCAGAACGGCAACATCACGGCGCTCCCGATCGACTTTGGCGCGGACACAGACAGCGTTTACCTGATTCTCTATGGAACGGGGATTCGGAATCTTCGGAATCCGAGTAGCGTGTCGGCTAGTATCGGTGGCGTGATCACGTACGCAGGCGCGCAGGGGAATTACGAAGGTCTCGACCAGGTCAATCTTAAGTTGCCCAGGTCGCTGGCTTCGCCGATGGCGCGAACGGTCGCGCTGCAACTCATGGTGGATGGACAGCCTTCTAATCGGGTGACGCTGTTGGTTCAGTAGGAGGACAAGGAAAGATGGACTGCCCTACTGCGTGGCGGACTTGGGGGTGATGATGGACGTCAGCAGATCGGGCTTTGACGCATCGCGCTCCAAGTACGGGTAACGCTCGCCGCCATGGTAGTCGACCTTGAATGTCTGGTAGCGTTCGCCATCTTTCACCAGCAGGTTGAGAGGCTCCTGGGAATTCTTGGCGGCCTGGATGGCGGCGCGGATCGATTTGGCGGTGTATTGGCGCCCGTTGATGGCGAGGAGCTTTGCGGAGGGGGCTAATCCCGCGACGTATGCGGGGCTGCCCTGGATCACGTCGTCGATGTTGCCATCCTCCTTCACCACGATACCGAGCGAATACCGGAGGTTGGTGAATTTGCGCTCACTTTCGGCGGCCTTGAGGAGCGGTGTGGGCGTGTCGCGCCACTCGACGCGCCAACCGCTGTTCGCGATGCCGGCGAGCGGGGGTGTATTTGCGATTTGGGAGACGCGGTCGCGAAAGAAGCCGGCCCAGTCAAACGGCTGCACCTGGGTGAGCGCGGCGATTACATCCTCGAGTTCATAGGTCTTCACCGAGGGCGGTCCGGATTGCCCGCCATGGAAGATCTTGCAGAAATCGTCGAGCGAACGGCGACCCTGGCTGCGCTGGCGAATGATTACATCGGCGTCCAACCACAGCAGTGAGCCTTCGGGGTAATAGTCGACGGTGCGGCGGATGTTTTCGTAATCGCCGCGCGAGCCGTAGAGCGTCTGAGCAGCGACCGCGGTGTCTTCGAGCGGCCTCCACTTGCGGCCGGGCGTATCGCTCAAGGCAGCCGCGGTGGTGGCGAGATTTTCGCGATACTCCTCGGGCGTGAGCAGGCCGCTGCGCGGGGCGAGGATCTCGCCGAGGTAGTTGGTGAGCCCTTCATAGACCCAGAGCAGCGTGCCTTGCATGGGCTGCTGGTAATCCGGCGTAGCCAGACCGGCCGGGCGGCGGAATTTACCATTCCAGGAGTGCACCATCTCGTGCGAGAGCAGGGTAGCGCTGAGTTTGCGGGCTTGTTCATCGGTCATGGAAGATTCGCCGATGCGGTCATCGCTGGATTCGTGGTGCTCCAGGCCGAAGTGGGCAACGTGATCGCTGAGCGAAACCAGGAAATGATAGGAGCGGTAATGCCGCGCGCCGAACAGAGCGCCGGTTTCATTTACGAGGTTCTTGTATTTGGCGATCAGATCGGGTGAAAGATCGACGGCTTCGGCGCTGTCGGCGGCGAGATTCATGTAGTGCGCGGGAGAAGCGCCAGGCGACAGCTCGATGGTGCGGAAATAGCGGCCGGCGATCACGGGGGAATCGATCAGCGTGGAAAGGGAGGACGGGGCGAAGTCGATGGTGTTGCCGGTTTCGCGCTCGATGGGCAGGGCGGTACCGTAACGCCAGCCGGCGGGGACTTTGAGGCGCGCCTTGTACTGAAGGGCGTCGGTGGGCGTTCCGGCTGGATAAAGCAGAACCTGGTTCCAACTCAACACGGTCATTTCCGATGTGGCGGATGCGCCGGAGCTGAAGCCGGCGGACTCTGGCGGGGAGAGATAGTCAAGCGTGACGTCGATGGCGTCCGAACCCGCGGGGACATCCATGTGGAGCGCGTACATTTCGACGGGGTCGCGATGCCAGGCGACGGGGCGGCCGCCGGCGACGATGCGCAGGCTGGCAAGATCGGCGATCGGGCCGGTGGGCCCATGCTCGCCGGGGATCCACTTGGGGTAGAGCAACGTGAAAGGTCCGGGCTTGACGGGGATGTGGAGCGCGGCATGGAAGATGCGGCGCGGGGCATCGGAGGCGTCGACGGAGATGGTGATCGGGGATTGTGCGCTGGAAAGCGCGGCGGCGGCGAGCAGGAGAAGCAAGGAACGCATCGTTTTTATCCTACGCCACTTACCCGACCCCTCTACAGAGCCGCGGCCGCAGGAAGCGAAAACGCCGACTCGGGAGCCCCTGACTGACGCGCGCGGGCCGGTTGGGCGGCATGGGTAGAATGGAAGAAGGTCCGATGAAAACGACTTCGAGATTGCTCTTGTTTCTGCTCGCATGGCCGGTGTTTGGCCAGCGGGTTTCGCTGAAGGAATTGAGCGCGTCGCTCGAAGAGCTGGCGCTGCGGGTGAAGTTTTCGGTAGTGCAGATTTTCGCGACCGGATATTCCACCCCCGAGGAAACGGACTCCACCAACACGAGTCTGTTGTCCAAGCAGAAGAGCACGGGGTCGGGCGTCATTCTGAGCATGGACGGGTATATCGTTACCAATTCGCACATGGTGCGCAACGCGCGGCGAATTCAGGTGCGGATGCCGGCGGATGGCAAGACCCTGGATGCGAAGCTGGTGGGGATGGATCGGGCCACGGATCTGGCGGTGGTCAAGGTGGATCTGAAAGGGCTCCGGCATCTCACGCTGGGCGATAGCGATTTGCTGCGGCAGGGCGAGTTCGTGATGGCGTTCGGGAATCCGCTGGGGCTGGACGGGTCAGTGAGCACGGGCATCGTGAGTGCGACGGCGCGTCAGATCAAGCCCGACGATCCGATGATTTACATCCAGACGGATGCCTCCATTAATCCGGGTAATAGCGGAGGCCCGCTGGTGGATGCCGAGGGGCATGTAGTCGGGATCAATACTTTCATCCTTTCGCAATCGGGCGGCAGCGAAGGCATCGGGTTCGCTATTCCAAGCAACACGGTGCGCAGCGTATTTGAGCAGATACGCAAGGAAGGGCACGTGCACCGGGGCGAGATCGGCGTGTTCGCACAGACGGTGACGCCCGCGCTGATGGCCGGACTGGGGTTGCCGCAAGATTGGGGCGTGCTGGTGGGGGACGTGGAGCCGGAGGGCCCGGCGGATCGCGCGGGGCTGAAGGTGGGGGATATTGTGGTGGGGCTGAATGGCAAAACCATGCAGAACGCGCGGCAGCTCGAGATCGGCGTGTATCGGTATCCCAGGAACGAGCGGGTGACGCTGGACGTGATGCGCGGCGCCGACAAGCTGTCGGTGCAAATTCCGGTCACCGAGCGGGAGGACGATCCGCAGCGGTTCGCGGATATGGTGAATCCGGAGGAGAGTCTGGTGTCGCGGCTAAATATTCTGGGGGTGGGCATCGACAAGCAACTGGCCGCGCTGCTGCCCGATTTGCGGCATCCCTGGGGGGTGGTGGTGGCGGCGGGAAGCGTACAGGGGCTGAATGTGGGAACCGCGCTGCAGGCGGGAGACGTCCTTTATTCCGTGAACGGAGTTCCCGTAACCAGTGTGGTTGCGCTGAAAAAGCGGCTGGCCGAATTCAAACCGGGGGACACTCCGGTACTGCAGATCGAGCGCTCCAGCCGGCTGATGTATGTGGTGATCGAACTCGAATGAGGTGGATGGTTCGGATCATCGCAGTCATCCTGTTGGCTGCGGCCTTGCCGGGGACCAGGGGCACTGCGCAAACCAGGCGAGCGGCCCGCAAGCCGGCCGCTCCGGCCGCCGCCCCGAATGAGCAGACGGTCTGGCCCATCGAGAGTCTGATAGTGGAAGGGAACCACATCTGGCCGACGGCAAAGATCCTGGCGGTAGCGGGCATGCGGCCCGGACGGACGGCCACCAAGGCGGAATTCGAGACTGAATTCGAAGCCGCGCGGCAGCGGCTGATCGCCACCGGATTTTTCGATAGCGTAGGTTATCATTTTGCGCCGGCGCGCGACGGGAAAGGATACGCGGCGGCGTTCCAAGTCTCGGAAGTGGGCCAAATATTTCCGATCCAGTTTGAAGATTTGCCGGCGAAGGATGCCGATCTGCGCGCGATGCTGGCACAAAAGGATCCGCTATTCGGGCCCAAGACGCCCGCGACCAAACCGGTGCTGGACCGCTACACCCAATGGATCGGCGAGTTTCTAGCGGCGCAGAATTTCCGCGAGCCGTTGACGGCCCGGCTGAGCTCGGAGAATCCCCCGGATCTGGTGATTCTGATTCGCCCGGCGCGGGCGCGGCCGACCGTGGCACAGGTAAAATTCACGGATTCCGGCGAGATTCCGCCCCAGGATTTGCAGGCCGCGATGTACGGCATCGCCGTGGGCACAACTTATAGCGAATCCCGCCTGCGCCTGCTGCTGGATACCACCATCCGGCCGCTGTATGAAGCGCGGGGGCACGTGCGGGTTTCATTTCCAAAGATGGAAGTGGAAAAGGCGAAGGAAGTAGAGGGTTTGAACATCACCGTGGCGGTGATGGAGGGGCCGGTTTACAGGCTGGGTAAAGCGACTTACGAAGGGACGCTAGTGCGCGCGTCGGATTTAACCAAGATGGTGAAGCTGAAGAGCGGCGAGGTGGTGAACTTCGACGAAGTGAAGGCGGGGCAGGGACGCATCGACGAGCACTTGCGGCACGAAGGGTATCTGGATACCGTGACGAGGGTAGATCGCGGCTTGAACGATGGGGATCATACCATCGATGTGAAATTCCACAGCGATCCGGGGCCGCAGTATCTATTCGGGAAGCTAACCATACAGGGTCTGGACATAACGTCGGAGCCGGTGATCCGCAAGATGTGGGGCCTGCAGGCGGGCAAGCCGTTCAATCCGACATATCCGGATCATTTTCTGGCGCGAGTTAAGGAAGAGGGGTTGTTCGACAATCTGAAGTCGACGCGGGCTGAGAACAAGATCGACCGGGCGAGTCACGTGGTGGACGTGACTCTGTATTTCAACCAGTAGTGCGGAGCTGCACACTGCAGAAGACAGGTTCCTGAACCACGCCGACATCGAGCGTCAACGGACCGGGCTCTACAGGCAATCCGGCGCGCACCCTTTGCAAGAGGCGTTCCCGGATTACGACCAGCAAACGTTCGGCGGCCTGCAAGGTGCGCAAATCGTCTTGAGCGATGGCTGCCGCGGGCTTGCTGGCATGCGGGACGCTGCAAGGCTGCGCGGCGGGGCGGTTGCGTTCGATAACCACTTGCGGCATCCGCATGCGGAGCGCGACGGGATCGATGCCGAGCGGTCCCGGCTCAACAGCGGCGCTTCCGGCCAGCACACCCAGCATGTCCTCAAAACATCGTTGGGTAGACAAAAGGGAACGCAGCTCGCGTTGCGAGATGGAAGCCGCGCTGGCCTTTGGCAGTTGCACGCGGTTACCTTTCCGCCTCCCGGATCCAGCCCCTGGGTCCGAAGCAGGCAACGCAAACTTCAAATCAACGCTCATCGCGGCAAACCAAACTCGGGCTGAATTCAGGGCAACCCGCAGCTGAAATTACGACAACATCGGACATTTCTGCATTGACAGCAACCGGCATCAAGTGTACATTAACCAACGTACCGTATGTCAAGAGAAAAGTGCTAATTCGGTACCGTGGGGAGCACGAAGCTCCAGGCTTGGCCGGGCAGGTAATACTGATACACTCGCGAGGGATGGGGAAATCACAACAAGGCGACGATTCCGATCCAGGTCCGCAGTCCAGCTGGCCCAAGATCGGCATTTCGCTTCCGCCACTTTCCAAGGTTCAACTCAAGGCTTTGGCGAGCCTGCTGGACGTCTCCGAGTGGCGCGTCGTGGAGCAGGCGCTCGCGCTGCTGGCGGAATCGCTGCCCCCAAGCCAGCGGGAGGAGCTGGCATCCATACAAAAGGGTGGCCCGTCTCGAGCTGACCTTGTACGAACCGAATATCCGGCGTCGCTGTACCCGGCTGTTGAGGCATTCGCCCGGTTGTGGGCGAACCCAAAAGACATAACGGAAGAAGCGGGCCGGACACTATTTGCGAAGCTGCTGAAGATCCCGCTGCCTCCGAGCAGGGGAGAGAAATGAAACCGGAGATTCCACAAGAACTACTCTCTAACGCCGCGGCATTCTCAGAAGCTCTGGCAACGGTACAAGCGAATCTGAAAACACTGGTTCATTCCGGCGCGAAGCCCGCGGCGGGGCCTTGGATATTGAACGAAGAAATGCTCAGCGCGCCGGTTCCGGCGATTGCTTCGTTGCGCGCCAGCGCCGAAGCGCAGAAGCATGCGTCGGCGGTGTGCGCGGAGCTGCGGGCGCTGATAGAGGGCCGCGACATCCGTGCGCTCCGAGAGCATGGGCACCGCCGGGAAGCCAGGCGCAAACGCCGGGCGAATGTGGCGAGGTTCGGAGCACTGGTAGACGATCTTGAAGACAGCGCCAGGCGGGCGGTGGAAGAGTGTCAGGCGCGGTTGCACAACAGCAACGACTGGAGCCAGGCGGAACGGGTAATGCAGTCGCAAAGCTCGTTGCGGCGATCGATTCGGTGGCTGCGGGCAAGCCACTGGCTATACCGGCTGCACTGCCATCCGGCACGTCCGCTGGGACACGTCATCGATTCACTGGAAGAGGCCATGGCCGCGGTACTGGGGATGGGGGCGCGCATCGCTCCGGTGATTCCGATTCGCGCATAGGTATCCGTAATGCTGGCTCTAGCGCAATGGGTCTGGTATGCATCGCTGGTCTTATACGCGCTGCTGGCGTGGAAGATCTGGTCGAGCGGGCTGCCCTATCGCGCCCTCGCGGTGTATGCAATCGCGAGTGTGGTTCAAGGACC
>JAYTVY010000232.1:0-1710 GCA_043743755.1 Bryobacterales bacterium
CCTTGGACGTCGGCTCCACTTGCTTCAGCAGGGCGTTCAAAGGAAATCCGATCCACGGCACCACAATGGACCATCCTTCCACGCAGCGATGCCTGTAAATGCGCTCCTCGAGTGGCGCCATCTTGAGCACGGTGTCCAGATCGAAGACTTGCGGTTTTGCGGCCGCGCCCTCCACCGCCACCTTCCACGGCGACGTGCGGAAATTCTTGGCCATCTCCGCCGGCTGCTCCTTGGAAGTGCCGAATTCGTAGAAATTGTTGTAATGCGTCACCACGTCTAAGGGCGTCGCTTTCTCGTCCGTGCTGAACGGACCCTTCTTGACGCCGTTTAGCTTCGGATTAGCGTAGAGGACGCCGGCCGCCGCGCCGAGCGCCAGAAATCGCCGGCGATTCAGATAAATCTGCTTGGGGGTGACTTGAGAATACGGGATTCGCATACCTGTTCCTAGCTTACGATGGTCCACTGGCTCCTATCTTCCTATACGATGCGCCGGGCTGTCTCGGATGTGGCCCGCATGCGGGCGAAAAGTTCAGGCGTGAGTGCAAACCCGAACACGCGAGCCATGGTCTGGCTCCAGCCATGGAGAAAAAGTTCCCAGCCGTCCACTGCGGAGATGCCGCCTGCCCGGGCGTAGTCGAGAAAGCTCAAATCGCCTCGATAATTGAGGTCCCAAGCCACCGAGTTTGGTGGAAATCGAACGCCGCCAGTCACCGGAGCGCCCGGACGATCCTTGCCCATCCCCGTGGCATTTACGATCAGCGCGCCTTCCGGCAGCCCTGCTATCAACCGGTCATGATCTTCCGGCCCCTTTACCAGCAGACATTCCGCGGGCGTCAGGGATCGAACTGCCTCCAGCCGTTCGGGCGATATCTCTGTGAGCAGCACCCCGGCGGGACGATGCTCTCGAAACAGAGCGGTTGCCATGGCGACAGCGGCCCCGCCGGCCCCCAGAATCAGAGCGTCGCCCTGGAACGGCTGCCCGCCGTAAATCGCTCTCAAGGCGAGAGAACACGCCAGCGGATCGATGGCGGCGCCCGCCAGCCCGGACTCCTGCCGCGTGATGCAGCTCACCTCGCGAAGTGCGGCGGCATCGGAGTCGAACGCGGCGAACAGATCCCGGGCATGCTCGTAGATTGCGGTCTTGTGGGTGGTTACCAGAGCGCCCCTCGCATCGGGATCGCTCTGGATGGCACTGACCACACCGCGATAAACGCCGGACGGTGCTCCAGGCTCCAGATCGACGCCGGTAAGAACCGCATCATGGACGCCGGCCACTTCGGCCCAGCGCTGGAAGAAGTTGTGGATCGATGAAGCGCCCGTGGTAACGCCGATGAAGTACATCCTGCGCATGCCACTACTATGTCAGGATGACGGCTTGCCCACTACCTGGAAACCCCGGCGCTCCATCACGCCCCACCCGCCCTGCTTGCCGCGCAAGGCTTGAATCAGCCCCTGAACGCGGAAGAAAGTGAGCATCTGGCGGAATCCGAAATTCTCCACGATCGCCGCCAGGAACAGCTGCCGCCCATGACGCCAGGACGGATACCGCTGCAAAGTGAATTCGTCCAGCAGAACCGCGCTGGTGGACAGCAGCACGCCGAACATCACCGATACCGAGAAGAACAGCAGTGCAATCGCGGGTGAAATGATGCGGAAGACCAGCCCGACGATCGTTAGAAAGTATCCCAGGAACTCCACCGCCGGACCCAG
>JAYTVY010000233.1:0-2535 GCA_043743755.1 Bryobacterales bacterium
CGTCGTTGGAGCCCGCCCGCAGCCAGCCGTCGCACGCGCCATTGTCATACTCCACGCGGCCGCCGGTGTAGGAGTGATCCGGGTCCGGGTGGCCGCAGCCCTGGTAATCGGGCGCCAGCGGATGAGTTGCGTGCGGCGCGCCCGACGTGTCGAGATAAGTCAACCCCGCTTGCTTCCCGTCGATGTTCGGCATCCATCCCAGGAAATGGTCTAGTGACCGGTTTTCCATGGTCAGCACCACAACGTGTTCTATTTTCTTCCCCAGCCCCCGCTGCGGATCTTCATTGTCGGCGTTCATGATTCCGAGGCCGAGCGAGCTGGCTCCGGCAACCATCTGCATGAACCTGCGGCGCGATGGAGAGTTAAATTGTTCCACTGATGCTCCTGAGCGGTCCTTAGGACCGCCAGTTGTAAGAGGCTCGGGAAGGGGTAGGGTGTTTCAAGAAAAATCGGGCCTTGCCGATTAGATGGGTGATGGCTAAGACATCCATCTGGCTGGGGCTCGCATTCATGCTGGCTGTCCCATATTCGGCGGCCGGGCAGAACCCGGGGCCTGGCGCTCGGGACCTCGCCGAGGCCAGCCTGGAAGACTTGATGAACATCCAGATCACGTCGGTATCGAAGAAGCAACAGAAGCTCTCCAAAGCAGGCGCGGCCGTCTTCGTAATTAGCCAGGAAGACATCCGGAGGTCCGGGGCCACGAACATTCCCGATTTACTGCGCATGGTGCCGGGCGTGAACGTCGCGCAAATTGTCGCCAGCGTGTGGGCCATCAGCATTCGAGGATTTAATGACAGGTATGGCGACAAAGTTCTTGTGATGATTGACGGCCGGAGCGTGTATTCGCCCACCACCTCCGGCGTGAACTGGGATCAGCAGGATGTGCCGCTGGAGGATATCGAGCGCATTGAAGTGATTCGCGGGCCGGGCGGCGTGGTCTGGGGCGCGAATGCGATGAACGGCATTATCAATATCATCACCCTGAGCGCCAAGTCTACTCAGGGCGGCTTGCTGCGCGCGGGGGCCGGCTCGAAGGATTCAGCCCAATGGCTGGCTCAGTACGGAGGGACGCTGGGCCAAAAGGGAGCCTATCGGATATTTGGCAACTACGCCAACGTCCGGAACTCTGACTTTCCCGATAGAATCGGCGCCGGCGACGGGTGGCACAAATCGCACGCGGGTTTCCGGTCGGATTGGGAGGGTACGGCAGGCGATCGCCTGACGGTCCAGGGCGATCTGTTCAAGTCGAGCGAATGGCAGCCGATCTCTACCGTATATACAAACCAGATGTTTCGCGAAGCCACGCTCAACGACAAGCAGACCAGCGAAGCAGGCAACCTGCTGGGGCGCTGGACCCACCCGCTGTCGAGCGCATCCGATATTTCCCTGCAGGCCTACTATGACCGTTACCAGCGTGGCGACCGCGGGTTGAGCGAGACTCGGAATACCGTCGATGTCGAGTTCCAGAATCATTTCGCGGGGGCGCGCAACGACATCGTCTGGGGACTTGGCTACCGCCTCACCGGCGACAATTTCCGGCGAGGATACGGCCTTTCCTACTCTCCGGCCGGACGCAGGGATGGCTTGGCCAATGCTTTCTTCGCGGATGAGATCAGAGCCGGTAATTACCTTTGGATCACGGTGGGGTCCCGTTTCGAGCACAACAACTACACCGGATTCGAATATGAACCCAATGCGCAATTGGTCTGGACCCCAGCGCACGGGCAGGAGTTCTGGCTGTCGGCATCGCGGGCCATCCGTGAGCCGGCCCGGGCGGACGTTCAACTGGAAAACGATGTCGCGACTTTCCGGCTGGATAATGGCGGTTTGGCGATTGTGAAGCTGCTGGGCACCCTGGGCCGCCACGCGGAGCGGTTGCACGATTATGAAGCCGGGTACCGCGCTCAGATCGGAAAACGATTGTCCGTGGATATAGCCGCATTCTCGAGCAGCTATCTTGGACTCCAGACCAACGAGCCAGGCCCCACGTACTTCACGGCAACTCCGGCGCCCTTCCATTTGGTTACTCCGATTCTCTTTGAAGATCACGCCAATGCTCGCACCTATGGCGGCGAAGTGTTTGTGAACTGGAGCGTCACTCGGCGCTGGAGACTGAGCCCAGGCTTCAGCTACATTCACATGCATGTGCAGGGGGACGGCGCCAGCCAGGATCCGGACCCGGGCGAAATTGTTACCCAAACACCGTCGCGGCAATTTCAGATTCGTTCCTCATTGAGTTTGCCTAAGCGCGTGGATTGGGATAGCGCGGTGTCCTATGTGGGAAGTTTGAGCGCCGGACCGACGCCCAGCTACACGCGCCTGGATTCGCGCCTGGGATGGCGCATCGGCGAGTCTGTCGAGCTCAGCCTAATGGGACAAAACTTGCTGCAAGCCCGCCACGCCGAGTTCATCGACACTTTTCAGATTAGCCACACAATGGTGGAGCGTAGCGTCTTCGCCAAATTCACGTGGCGCTTCTGACTGGTCGGGCGAGAGAATTCGAACCTCCGATGGTCTTTAAACTAGAGAAGCAAA
>JAYTVY010000234.1:0-5450 GCA_043743755.1 Bryobacterales bacterium
TGGCCGGATCGGTAAAGAGTCCTGAAGATACGTCACCGGTGCCCCGGTACATTGTGAAACTGGGAACCAACATGCTGAACAGCACCACGGCTGAAGCCAATCCGCCGGCGAAAGGCAGGGCCAGGGGCCGCATCAGGTTTTTCAAAGTCATTTCGGCGCGATTGCGCCACTGGGTCCAGCGCGACACCCGGTCTAGCCCGCCCGCCCGTTCTCGCGACCATGCCACCAGGATGCTGGTTTTGAGCCCTTCAGGGGCGGCTTTGGGGGCGAGACCTCGCAGCGATTCGCGAACGTATCCCCACTGTTCGGATTCCAAAGCGCAAGTGTGGCACCGGCTCAGATGAGCTCGCATGGCGCGTCGAGTTTCGTCGGAAGCGGCGTTGTCCAGGTAACCCGGTAATTTGCGTAGTACAGTGCGGCAAGTCATTCGTTTCACTCGACCGTTTGCGGCGAAAATTGAAATGCCGGCTCGGATTCCAGCCGGCCGGTTAAGGCCTTCCGCAAAGCCTCGCGCCCGCGCAAGATGCGCGACTTCACGGTTCCCAGCGAAATCTCGAGAATGGCGGCGATCTCTTCGTAGCTCATATCCTCGATGTCCCGCAAAATCACTGCCGCGCGAAAGTTCGGATTCACCTTCGCGAGCGCGTCTTCCACCAACGCGCGTGTTTCCCGGTCGGCCGCCAGCTCAAAAGGCGAGCGCCCGTGGTCGGCCAAGCTGTCCTCATAGGACCGGACTCCATCTGGCCCTTCCATCCCGATCTCCCGGCGCTGATGCCGGGAAAACCACCGCCGGTGATTATAACTTTCGTTCACGGCGATCCGGTAGATCCAGGTCTTCAGGGCGCTGTTGCCCCGGAACGATCCAACGTTGCGAAATACCTTGAGGAACACCTCTTGCACGATGTCCGAGGCATCCTCGGGATCGTTCAGCAGGCGGCAGACCAGATTGTAAACCGGATGCTGGTAGAGCAGGATCAGCGTTTCGTAGGCTTCTTCGTTCCCCGCGCGCAAGGACGTAAGGAGACCGGCCTCCTCGGGAGGGGAGAATCCCCCGACGACCGCGTCGAGATTCAACCGAACGGTAGGGTCCGCCACGGTGCTGGCCTATCTGATTCTAGCCCGATCCTTACGGGTCCTGTCGAAGCGTTAGACTCCGGCGGCTTCGGGAAAGTTCCCAGCCATCTACTTCTTCTTCCCCTTCAAGAATCCTTCAAAAATCCCCACGGCCTTCTCCGCATTGGTACTTCCCAGCTTCTTCAACTCCTCGCCGGCGAGGCTCTTCACGGTTCCGGCCACGTCGGCTTTAAACACTGGATTCGAAGCGGTTCCCTGGATCATGAAGGGAACGGTTGTGTCGCCGCGCTGGCCCAGCGCCGTCATCACCACGCCGCCGGTATGCAGCGCGACCCGCATTTTGAAGTCCAGCGCGTGGCTCGCGCTCACTACGCCCGCCCCGGTGACTTCGCCGATGGCCGGCGCCACCAGCTTCAGGTCCGCGATATTCGTGCTCTCCGCGCTGGACGCGAAGCTGGCGCGCAGCGTCTCAATTTCCGTATCGGGCGAGCGCCTGATGCCGGCCAGCATCTCGATGACCGCCATTTTTCCGCCAAGATCGAAGCCGGCGAGCCGGGTATGATCCAGGCTCACAAAGCCGCGAGCGCTCAGGCGGCTGAGCGGGCCGTCTATCGCGGTTTTCACGGTCATGGTTCCGCCCTTCAGCGAGGACCCTTGCGGAAGCACGATGTTCAAAGCGGGCAGCAGGGCTTCCAGTTCCGGAACCGGCATACCCGACCCGGAAAGGTTTGCGTTCAAGACCGCCGATTCGCCGTGCGTCACGTAGGTTCCGGTGAGAACCGCGACGGCCGACCCAACGTGGATTTCTTCCCGAGGCAGGGATCCCGTGCCGCGTTGCAGATCGTGTTTCTGCGTGAAATCGATCTCTACCGGACGCCGGGCCGGAGACCCGCCTCGCGCCAGGCGCAATTGATCGGCTTTCACGCGCCCTTTCAGCTCGAGACCGTGGCCGTCCGAGGATCCCGAGCCGTCCACCGAAATCAGGCCGCCGATGCCGGAGGCCGCCTCCATCAAACCCGAGGCGTTCACGTCCAGATGAGTCACCTTCAGGGTGGCGCTGGCGGGAGTCAGCACCACATCTTCGGTATGGATGGGGCCGGCCTTGCCCGAAAGCTGTATATCGCCGCCGCCGGCCACTTTCGCCGTCAGGGTAAAAGGCATTATCGACGCCGGTGCGAAATCGCGGAGCTCGAAGTTCAGATTATCCAGCACCAGCGGCTTCACCCGGCTGTCGATGCGGCCCACGGAAAGGCGGGCGCCGGTGATCTTGAGCACCTTGACGGATATATCCAGACTGGCGCTGCCCGGGGCGGCGCCTTCCACTTGACCGGCCGGCGTTTTCACGCCGAGGTTCGAGAAATTCCACTGGCCTGGCGCGGACCGAAGCAATGCGATCTCAGGCTGATCGATGATCAAGCCCGTTACCTGAAGCTTTCGCGAAAAAATGAATGGCAGCAGCGCGGCGCTTACCGTCAGCGATTTTGCCCGCAAGAACGGCGCCTTGCTGAACGCGGGATGGTCCGCGATAGCGAGATCGCTGGCGGTCACGCCGCCGGACAAAATCGAAAACTTGAGATCGCCCAGCTTAACTTCCCGCGCCAGCCCTTGGCTCAAACGCGCCTCGAGCATCGGCCGGAACTGGTTGGCGTTGATCAGAAACGGCAGACTGAACAGCACCGCCACCAGAAGCAACAGCGCGAGTCCGACGATTCGGGCGGTTCGTTTCATACCCAGTATCATAGCCCCGCGAGCGGCTTACTCGACTGGCGGTGCGGAACACGCGGGCTTCATCACGGGGTTGCAGCGCGCGATGCCGCCTTCGGGAAAGTTGACCGAGTATCCGCTCCAGGAGGAGCGCTCGTCGAACGGGAAGTCCGTGCTCAACAGTTGCGCTCCGCTGGCCAGCGCGGCATCTCTTTGACGCACGTCTCCCGAGCGTGCTTGCGCTAAATCGGCGTCGGTTCTGGTCCTCACCAGATAGCCTTTGCGTACAAGGCCGGGAATGAGAGCTGGATCGCTCAGCGGATCGTTCACTTCGACGAACGCGGCGTCCGGCTCTCCGGGTTGCGCATTCGTAAAGATCACGCGGCCGCGCAGCGCGGGATGACCTTCGAGGTACGCCGGCCCGGATCTTCGCTGGTCCAGCAGGAACACGATTTTGCCGCGCGCCGATTCGAGCGCCGGCCACCCATCCGTCAGGATGGCTTCTTCCAGGGTCTTATGCGTGCCTCGCACATCGTCCGGGGTATGCATGTGTGAGCGCGGGATCACGGAGCGGATCTCCCGATCAAGCGCGTCGAATACGCTGGACGTAAATTTTTCTGGAGTTACCTGATAGGCCGCCCGACGGCCCCCATCCTTGTTCTCAATCAACACGAAGATGGGAAGATGCCGGGGATGGGCGTTTGACCAGTTGAGAATCACACCCAGACATTGCGTGAACGGCTCGCAGTTGGTGCGATAATCCACGTCCTGCGCGTGCATTACCTTGAAGCCTGGCTTCTTGAAGAGACCTTGAGGATCGAACGGCGGGTCGGCGGGAAGTCCCGCATCCGCCACCATTTTGATGGTCGCCGGATTCGCGTACAGGCCCCCCTTGGCATCGGCGAAGATGTCCAGCTCCAGCTGCCGGACGCCGCTGGATAGCTGAACGTCGAGCGGAGGATGGCGATACTCAAGCGAAGCCGCGGCTTTGGGATTGCGCTTCTGCAAGACTGCGAACTCGCCAGGCGCGAGCCCCGAATGGTAGCTGTTGTGGCTGCCGATGATTTGAATCTGGTTCAGGCGTAATTGCGCAAAGCCTGCATTCGCGGAGAGCAGGAACAGTAGGCCGCACGCCGTCTTGCCGCTGAGCGTTGTCATTCTAGAAAACCGTACCATAAGGGATGGCACAACGGACCGAACCCAGGACCGCGCGGCAGTGGATTAGCTACGTAGTGACCGCGATCATCGCACTCTGGCTGATCGTCTGGATGTTGCGGTTGTCGGGGATTAACTTGTTATGAGACTGCTTTGCGGCGTTCTGCTCCTCGGCGGCATGTGCTCTGGCGCTGAACGGGGCGAAGAAATCAAGCTCTGGACTAACGGCGCGCCCGGATCGGAGGGCGTCACGGCGGCCGAAGTATCTAAACCGTCAGCCAATCCGAAATACAGCGCTTGGCCAGGTAATTTTACCGTTACTCACTATCCCTCGATTTACGTTTTCCTGCCTCCCGCCGGAAAGGCAACCGGAGCCGCGATGGTAGTGGCGCCGGGCGGCGGCCACACCCAACTGGTGATCGAGAAGGAAGGCTGGGAAATGGCCGACTGGCTGAATTCCAAAGGTATCGCGGCATTTGTGTTGAAGTACCGGCTGGCGAAAGCTCCGGGATCGAAATACACGCTGCCGGCGGAAGTGTATGCGGACGCGGCGCGCGCCGTCCGTCTGGTGCGCACCCACGCAAGCGAATGGGGCGTGGACCCCGCGCGCATCGGGTTCGCGGGATTTTCAGCCGGTGGCGAAGTAGCCGGCATGGTGGAGACGAAATTCGACGCCGGTAAACCGGACGCGGAAGATCCAGTCGAGCGTGCCGGCTCGCGGCCCGATTTCACGGTGCTGGTGTATCCGTGGTACCGCCCCGGCGCCATGAAGTCCGATGCGCCGCCGTTGTTTCCGGTGCCGAAGGATGCCCCGCCAGTGTTCATGGTGTGCGCCGATGACGACCGGTCACATGTGGAGCCCACAGTGAAGTTCTACCTGGAGTTGGAAGCCAATCACATCTCCGCCGAAATGCACATCTACGCATCCGGCGGCCATGGTTTCGCCCTGCGCCCGAGCGGCAAGCCCGCCGCGACCTGGCCTGACCGCCTGACGGAATGGCTGGCCGAGCGGAACATTTCGAAACAGTGAGCGCCGGCGCGCATGGCCCTGTGCTACACCGGAGCTTCTTCCAGTTCCAGCCGGGCTTGCGGGGGCGGCGCCGGCACTTGCGCGTGTCCGGCGAATTTCACCGAAACCAGCTTGGATATTCCGGGCTCCTGCATGGTCACCCCATACAGCGACTGCGCGGCTTCCATGGTCCGCTTCGCGTGCGTGATCACGATGAACTGCGTCTGATCCGCCATGTCGCGCAGGAGCCGCGTCAGGCGCTCGATGTTGGGTTCGTCGAGCGGAGCGTCTACTTCGTCCAGGATGCAGAACGGGCTGGGCTGGTACTGGAAAATCGCCATGAGCAACGCCATCGCGGTGAGTGACTTTTCGCCGCCCGAGAGCAGCAGTACGTTCTGCAGCTTCTTGCCCGGAGGCGAAGCCACGATGTCGATGCCCGATTCGGCGATATTCACTTCATCCGTCAGCCGCATCTCTCCGGTGCCGCCGCCGAACAAGGTCTGGAACA
>JAYTVY010000235.1:0-9271 GCA_043743755.1 Bryobacterales bacterium
GGCGTGGAGTTCATCCATGGCGGGAAACAGGTCGGCGATCACCAGCATGGCTGCCGAGACATGGATAGCGGTGGGAATTACGTCATTGCTGGACTGACCGCGATTCACATGATCGTTGGGGTGCGCGCCGGCCAGGCGGCCGATCACCTCATTGGCGTTCATGTTGGTGGAGGTGCCGCTGCCGGTCTGGAAAATATCGACGGGAAACTGATCGTCATGCGCGCCTTCAGCGACGGCTTCGGCTGCCGACCGGATGGCGCCGGCGAGATCGGGAGGCAACTCGCCCAGTTCGGCATTGATCTTCGCGGCGGCGCTCTTGATCAGTCCAAGAGCGCGCAGAAAGGATCTGGGGAAGCGCAGGCCGCTGATGGGGAAATTCTCGATAGCGCGCTGGGTCTGGGCGCCGTAGAGGGCATCGGCGGGAACGCGTATCTCGCCCATGGTGTCGTGTTCGATGCGCCAAGTCACGGTTTTATTCTAAGGGATCTGTTATTTTGGTGATTCTGAGATCATTCCTACACTATGGCGAATCGAACTAGCATTACAGTCGCGAACGGCGACGGGATCGGGCCCGAGATCATGGCGGCCACGCTGCGGATCGTTCAAGCGGCGGGGGCGGAGCTGGATATCGAGACCATCGAAATCGGCGAGAAGGTTTTCTTGAGCGGCAATTCCGCGGGCATTGAGCCGGGCGCGTGGGAATCACTGCGGCGGACCAAGGTTTTCCTGAAAGCGCCGATCACGACGCCGCAGGGAGGCGGCTTCAAGAGCCTGAACGTAACCGCGCGCAAGGCGCTGGGGCTGTATGCCAACGTGCGGCCGTGCGTGTCCTATCACCCGTTCGTCAAGACCAAACATCCCAAGATGGATATCGTGATCGTGCGCGAGAACGAGGAAGATCTATACGCGGGCATGGAGTACCGGCTGAGCGGCGATGTGATGGAGTGCCTGAAGCTGATCACGCGTCCGGGGTGCGAGCGGATTGTCCGCTACGCGTTTGAGTACGCGGTTCGTTTCGGGCGCAAGAAGGTGACCTGCTTCACCAAAGACAACATCATGAAGATGACGGACGGCCTGTTCCACAAGGTGTTCGACGAGATTGCCGCGGAGTATCCGGGGATCGAGAACGAACACTGGATTGTGGACATCGGCGCGGCGAAGATGGCCGACACGCCGGAGGCTTTCGATGTGATCGTGATGCCGAACCTGTACGGTGACATTCTGTCGGACGTGGCGGCGCAGATCGCGGGATCGGTGGGGCTGGCCGGGTCGGCGAACATCGGGATGGGCGCGGCGATGTTTGAGGCCATCCACGGATCGGCGCCGAGGCGCGCGGGGCAGAACCTGGCGAATCCGTCGGGGCTGCTGCTGGGCGCGGTGCTGATGCTGGTGCATATCGATCAGACGGAAGTGGCCGAACGGGTGCACAATGCGTGGCTGCGGACCATGGAAGATGGCGTCCACACTTATGACATCTATAAGGAGGGCGTGAGCAAGCAGAAAGTGGGGACCAAGGAGTTCGGCGAGGCAGTGGTGGCACGGCTGGGCCAGAAACCGGAGACATTGAAGGCGGTGCACTACGCGAGCGCATCGAAGACGAAAGCGGCGCCGAAAGCCGAAGCCGCGCGCGCCACTGTCGAGAGCAAGCTGGAGGGTATCGATGTGTACGTCGGCTGGCCGTCGCGAGAGCCGAATGAACTGGCGGCAGTGGCGTTGAAGGCGAACGGCGATGGTCTGGATCTAATCATGCTGGACAATCGCGGGACCAAGGTATGGCCGGACGGTTTCCCGGAGACATGGTGCTGTGACAGTTTTCGCTGCCGGTACGCCAGCAAGGGCGCGGTGACGGTGCAGCAGACGCTGGATCTGCAATCGCGGCTGGACAAGCTCGGCGTGCAGATTGTGAAGTCGGAGCTGCTGCGCAGTTACGGCGGGGAGCGCGGCTACACGCTGGCGCAAGGACAATAGCGCGATGCGTCCCCTGGTCGGCATCATTATGGGAAGCCGGTCCGACTGGGAGACGATGCGGCAGGCGGCCGAGATGCTAGAGCGCTTCGGGGTGGCTCACGAAACCAAGATCGTGTCGGCGCATCGCACGCCGCAATGGATGGTGGAGTACGCATCCACGGCCGAATCGCGCGGGTTAAAGGTAATTATCGCGGGCGCTGGAGGCGCGGCGCACCTGCCGGGAATGGTGGCGGCGAACACGCTGGTGCCGGTGCTGGGAGTGCCGGTGGAATCGGCGTCGTTGAAGGGGATGGATTCGCTGCTGTCCATCGTGCAGATGCCCGGCGGCGTGCCGGTGGGCACGCTGGCGATCGGCAAGGCGGGCGCGATGAACGCGGCGCTGCTGGCGGTGGCGATGCTGGCCAACGAAGATGCGGAGCTGCGGGAAAAGCTGCGGGTGTTTCGCCAGGAGCAAACCGCGCTGGTGCGCCAGGACGAGACGCCCGGATGATGCGTCCGATTCCGCCGGGCGCGACCATCGGTGTGCTGGGGAGCGGCCAACTGGGGCGGATGTTCACCATCGCGGCGCGGCGCATGGGGTATCGAGTCCATACATATTCACCGGACATGGATACGCCCACGGGGCAAGTGGCGGACATCGAGGTGCAAGCGGCCTATGACGATCTGGATCGAGTGTCCGAGTTTGCACGCAACGTAAGCGTGGTGACTTTCGAATTTGAGAACGTGCCCGCCGCCACGGCAGAGGCGGCGGAACGTTGCGCGCCGGTGCGCCCGAGCGGAGGGATTCTGCACACTACGCAACAGCGGATCCGCGAGAAGGAGTTTTTGACCAAGGCGGGGCTGCCGTTGACGCCGTATCGCGAAGTGCATTCGGTGGATGAGCTGAAGCGGGCGCTGGTGGAATCGGGGACGCCGGCGGTGCTGAAAACGGCGGCGTTCGGGTATGACGGCAAGGGTCAGTTCCGCGTGCAGTCGGTAGAGCAGGCCGACGAAGCGTGGAAGGCGAACGGCGAGCAGGCCGCGGTGCTGGAGGAGTACATCGACTTCGAGCGGGAGCTATCGGTGGTGGCGGCGCGCGGCTTGAACGGCGAGTTCGTGCATTACGGATTGATGGAGAACGAACACCGGCGGCATATTCTGGACGTGACGCTGGCGCCGGCGCGGATTCCGGAGCGCGTGGCGCGGGAAGCGGTAGAGATCGCGCGGACGGTGCTGGAAAAGCTGGAAGTGGTGGGCGTGCTGTGCACGGAGTTTTTTCTTACGCGCGATGGACGCCTGCTGATCAACGAGCTGGCGCCGCGTCCGCATAATTCGGGACACCTGACGATCGACGCGTGCGTCACCAGCCAGTTCGAGCAGCAATTGCGTGCAGTGTGCGGGCTTCCGCTGGGGTCGACGCGCGTGCATCGTCCGGCGGCAATGGCGAATTTGCTGGGGGATTTGTGGGAGCACGGCGATCCGGACTTTGCGGCCGCGTGTGCGTTTCCGGATGTGAAGCTGCATTTATACGGGAAGCTGGAGCCGAGGCCGGGGCGGAAGATGGGGCACTTAACAGCGCTGGCGGAGGATGGAGAGGCGGCGCTGCGCGCGGTGATTGCGGCGCGGGGAGCGTTGGGGTCGATTGCGAACCGGCCCGCAGGTTACTAAGCCGCCCCACAAGGCGCGATAATGGGGCTGGCGGAATGAAAATTTGCTACTTCGACGCGTTCTCCGGAATTAGCGGGGACATGACGGTTGGTGCGCTGGTGGACGCGGGAGCGGATGCGGCGCAGTTGATCGAACTGCTGGAACGGCTGGAGACCGGCGCGAAGTTTCGGATCGAGCCGACGAAGCGGGGGGGAATCGCGGCTTCCAAGTTCCATGTCGATGCGGGGGAGGGAAAAGCGCATCGCCATTTCAGGCATATTGTCGAGATCATCGAGAAAGCGGGACTGCCGGAACGGGCCCGGCGGCACGCGACCGATGTTTTTCAGAGGCTGGGCGCGGCCGAAGCGAAGGTGCATGATGTGCCCATCGAGAAGGTACATTTTCACGAAGTCGGCGCCGTCGATTCCATCTGCGACATCGTGGGTGCGTGCGCCGCATTGGAATTGCTGGGAGTGGAAGCGGTTTATTGCTCGCCGGTGAACGTGGGGCGAGGGACGGTGAAGACCGAGCACGGCGTGCTGCCGGTGCCGGCTCCCGCGACGGCGAAGCTGCTATACGGCAAGCCGATATACTCACGCGGTCCGGCGGCGGAATTGACCACGCCCACGGGAGCCGCGCTGGTGTCCACCCTCGCGGTTGAATTTGGCGCGCTGCCGCCGATGCGCATCTCCGCGGCGGGATATGGAGCGGGCGACAAGGATTTCGCCGAGCACGCGAATGTGTTGCGCGTGCTGATTGGGCAATCGTCGGGCGCCGAGGAATCCACCACCGTCGCGGTGCTGGAGGCGAATATCGACGATTCGAGCCCGCAAGTGCTGGGCTACGCGATGGAGCGGCTGCTGACGGCCGGGGCGCTGGATGTTACGCTGACCAGCGTGCTGATGAAGAAGAACCGGCCGGGATCGCTGCTGCGAGTGATCGCGCGGGTGCAGGATCGCGAGCGGCTGGCTCAAGTGATTTTCGAAGAGACTTCCACCCTGGGACTGCGGACGTATGCCGCCGAAAGGCGCGTGAAGGCCAGGCACCTTGTGGAGGTTGAAACCAGGCATGGGCGAGTGCGCGTAAAGGTGTCCGAAGATGGCAGTTTCGCGCCCGAGTATGACGATTGCAGGCGGCTGGCGATGGAGACCGGCGTGCCATTGAAGGAGATTCTGGCAGAGGCCACGTTAGCGTTTTCTAAGAACCCGAAATGAAATATTATCTGACCACACCCATTTACTATGTGAACGCGGCGCCGCATCTGGGCACCGCTTATTCGTCGTTTACCGCGGACCTGATCAAGCGCTACAAACAGATGCAGGGATTTGAGCCGGTGGTGCTCACAACCGGGTCCGACGAGCACGGACAGAACGTGGAGCGCGCGGCGAAAGCGGCCGGTGTGACGCCGGAGCAGTACGCCAAGTCGGTGGCGGATGAATTCGAGAGCCAGTGGAAGAAGCTGGGCGTCGATATCGACCATTTCATCCGCACGTCCGATCCGAAACATATCGAGACCGTGCGCGATTTATTCGAGCGCTGCGAACGCAACGGGTACATTTACAAGGGCGGCTACACCGGCCAGTACTGTTTTCACGACGAGCTGTACGTGAACGATGCCAAGCCGGGCGATCCATGTCCCGATTGCGGACGGATCACCGAGACGGTAACCGAGGAGAACTATTTCTTCAAGCTTTCCGCGTTTCAGGAGAAGCTGCTGGATCTGTATGAACGCGAGCCTGGGTTTATCCAGCCGGATTACCGGCGCAATGAGCTGATCCAGTTCGTGAAGGGCGGCTTGAACGATCTTTCCATCACGCGGACTTCGCTCAAGTGGGGCATTCCGGTGCCGGTGGAAGGGAATCACGTATTCTATGTCTGGTTCGATGCGCTGACGTCGTATATGAGCGCGGTGAAGCACACCAACTTTTGGCCGGCGGATCTGCACCTGATCGGCAAGGACATTCTGCGGTTCCACGCGATTTACTGGCCGGCGTTTTTGATGGCGGCCGAATTGCCGCTGCCGAAGAAAGTGTTCGCGCACGGCTGGCTGTTGTTCCAGGACAACAAGATGAGCAAATCGCGCGGAAATGTGGTGCGGCCCCTGCCTATCGCGGAGGTGATGGGGGTGGACGCCCTGCGCTATTTTCTGTTGCGCGAGATCACGTTCGGGCAGGACGGCAGCTTCAGTTATGACGCGCTGGTGCAGCGCTACAACGCGGACCTCGCGAATGGCCTGGGCAACCTGGCAAGCCGGACGCTGAGCATGATTCAGCAATATCGCGACGGGCATGTGCCGGCGTCGGATGGGACGGGAGATATCGCGGAATCGGCGCGGCGGACCACGGAAATCGCGATGGAATCGTTCGACGCCTTCAACTTTTCGAAGGGGCTGGAAGCGATCTGGGGCTTGATTTCGACGCTGGACAAATACATTGTGGAGCGCGCACCGTGGAAGCTTGCGCGCAGCGGCGAGAAGCAGGATCAGGCGATGCTGGATGAAACGCTGTACACGGCGGCTGAGTCATTGAGGATCATTTGCGTGTGGCTGTATCCGGTGATGCCCGAATCCGCGCGAAAGATCTGGGCGCAGCTGGGCATGCCGGAGGGGATTGAGCACGCGCGAGTGGCGGACCTGCACTGGGGACGTCTCAAAGCCAAACAAAAAGTGGGCGACGTGATGCCCGTGTTTCCGCGCGTGGAAGAGAAGGCCGCTATCGCCAAAATGCAGGAGCTGGAAGAAATAGAAAAGGCGCGAACGACCGCGCTGTTGACGGGGCAGAAGCCGGCGGAGCAGGCGCCGGTGGGAGCGGCGGCAACCGATAAGATCGCGATCGACGATTTCGTCAAGGTGGATTTGCGCGTGGGCGAGGTGAAGTCGGCGGAGAAGGTGAAAGGCGCCGATAAGCTGCTGCACATGCTGGTGGACATCGGCGAAGCGGAGCCGCGCAGCATAGTGGCGGGCATCGCCGAGGCTTACCAGCCGGAGCAGTTGATCGGGCGCAAGGTGGTGATTGTCGCGAATTTGCAGCCACGTAAACTGCGCGGGCTAACGTCGAACGGGATGATTGTGGCGGGGTCGCTCGAAGGCGGGAAGCCGGTTCTGGCCGGGTTCCTGGAAGACATTCCGATTGGAGCGCGTCTGAAATAATGACGCTGGTAGATTCGCACTGCCATTTGGACAGCCAGGAGTTCGACGGCGACCGCGAGGAAACCATCGCGCGGGCGACGGAGGCGGGCGTGGAGCGCATGCTATCGATCGGGACCGGCGGCGGGCCTCCGGATCTGGAGGCGGGCATCCGGCTGGCGGACGGGCATGCCGCGATCTTCGCGACGGTGGGGGTGCATCCGCACGATGCGGGCAAGGCGGACGGCGAGATTTACCGGCGTCTAAGGGACCTGCTGGCGCATCCGAAAGTGCTCGCGATGGGCGAGATGGGCCTGGACTATCATTACGATTTCTGGCCGCGCGAAGTGCAACAGGCGGCTTTCATCGAACAGATGGAGATCGCGGCCGAGGCTGGCAAGCCGATCGTGATCCATACGCGAGAAGCATGGGCGGATACGCTGGCGCTGCTGGAACAGTACTGGGCGCCGCACGGGATCGGCGGGATCATGCACTGTTTTTCAGGAGGGCCGGAAGAAGGCCGGCGGTCGCTGGAGATGGGCTTCTATTTGAGCTTCGGGGGCGTGGTGACGTTTCCGAAGGCCGTGGATGTGCAGCGAGTGGCGCGCGAGGCGCCGGCGGATCGCATTCTGGTGGAGACGGACGCGCCGTATCTGGCGCCGGTTCCGAAACGGGGAAAGCGCAATGAGCCGGCGTTTGTCGCTCACACGGTAAAAAAGCTGGCTGAGTTGCGGGGCGAGCCGGAGGAGCATATCGCCGCCGTTACTACAGAGAACTTTGCGAGGCTGACCGGAGCGATGGCCGTCGGGCGGATCGGGTAGACTGAGAATTCTGATGGCATTCAGCAAGCTGGGACAATCGCTGACCGCGCGGGAAGTCCTGGAACTGGTGCGGGCGGATCTGGAGCTCGTGGAGCGCGAGATCAGCCTGGAATCGGTGGCTAGCGTGGAAGCGGTAACCACCATCAGCCGGTACTTGCAGAGCGGCGGCGGCAAGCGGCTGCGGCCGATCCTGGTGCTGCTCTCGTCACGGCTGGTGGGATCCACCAGCGATGCAACGATTCGCATGGCGGCGGTGGTGGAGATGATCCACACCGCGACGCTGGTGCATGACGACGTCATCGATATCGCCAAGACGCGGCGAGGCCGGCCGTCGTCGAACGTGATCTGGGGCAATCATACTTGCGTGCTGGCGGGCGACTGGCTGTATATGCAGGCGTTCCAGCTGGCGTTGCGCGAGCGAAACTTCCCAGTGCTGGATCTGCTGATCGGGCTGACGCAGATGATGGTGGAAGGCGAGCTGCTGCAGCTGGAGCGAATCGGGCGCATCGACATTTCCGAAGCCGATTACATGGAGCTGGTGGATCGCAAGACGGCCAGCCTGTTCTCGGCGTGCGCGCGGCTGGGCGCGATGGTGGGAAGAGCCGACGAATCGTCGGAAGCGAAGCTAGGCGAGTTCGCGTGGAATGCGGGGATCGCGTTTCAGCTGGTGGACGACGTTCTGGATTTCACCGCGCGCGAAACCGTGCTGGGCAAGCCGGTGGGCAGCGATCTGCGCGAAGGCAAAGTGACGCTGCCGCTAATTTACGCGCTGGAAGAAGCTACCGACAGCGAGCGGGGCATGGTGACGGCGGTGCTCCGCGACGGCAACTATGAGAGCGCGCCGTTCGAAGACATTCTGAGTATGATTGAGCGGCGTCACGGATTTGAGCGCGCGCGCGAGCGGGCGCGGAGCTTCACCGAAAAGGCGCGGGGCATTATCGGCGAATTTCCCGAGTCGCCATACCAGCGCGCGCTATGCGCGGTGACGGATCTGATCACCCAGCGGGATCATTGATGCCGACGCTGATCGCCGCGCCGAAGCGGATTCCGGTGCCGGGCAACAAAATCATCGACGAGTATGTGGGCCGCGTCAATTCAGAGACCTCGGCCGCGAGCGTCGCGCACATGCGCAGCCCGTCCGGATGGAGCGAACCGGGGCAGACGCCGGAGTTCGACGAGTTCACGATTGTGCTGCGCGGATCGATGCGCGTGGAGCATCGGGATGGCGTGATGGACGTGCGCGCGGGGCAAGCCGTAATCGCGCACAAGGGCGAGTGGGTGCGCTACAGCACGCCGGATCCGGAGGGCGCGGAGTACATAGCCGTGTGCGTGCCGGCGTTCTCGGTGGATACGGTGAAGCGGGACGCGGAGTAGCACGCGCACCGGAAGATGGTGAGCGCGGTAGGAATCGAACCTACAACCTACTGATTAAGAGTCAGTTGCTCTGCCAGTTGAGCTACGCGCCCGATCGGGGGATGCGGCCCACTGCGAGCCACAGAGGCTATTGTAACGCAATGCGCGATACTGAGTCCATGCCCGCGGTCGGCCGAGTGATTGAGACGTGTCTGCATGCCGATCCGCTGGATCGCGCCGTGGAGTTTTACGCGCGAGTGTTCGGATTTCCCGAGCTTGCGAGAGACCAGCGGTTCTGCGCATTCAATGTATCGGATGAGCAGGTGTTGCTGATATTTCAGAAGGGCGGGTCTGGGGAAGCGGTAACGTTACCCGGGGG